>CAYFQZ010000549.1:0-4189 GCA_964345305.1 uncultured Ignavibacteria bacterium
TTCATAGCAGCCTGCGAGCAGCGCATGAGAAAGAGCGGCTTCCGGCCCAGAACCGCTGATGAACACTACCTGGCCGGAATCGTGAGATTGAATGAAGATGATCTGAAGGAGAGCATCAAGCACCTCAGCATGGCAGTCGATAAGGATGATTCCAACGACGCTTGGCTCTTCTCACTAGCCTGCGCCTATGCCCGCGACGGCCAACAGGATGAGGCAACCTCAGCCTTGGAAAAAGCAATCCGAATAAACGACGATAATCAGATCTATGCGCGCAACTGCCCTGACTTCGCTGGTTTACACGACCACGCGAAGTTCCGGCAGCTCGCCGGTGACAGTATGCAGCCCGGCAAGTAACCAAATGCAAGACTCTATAAAAAGCATTCTCAAACAGATTGGAGAGGATCCCGAACGCGAGGGTCTGCGGACTACTCCGGAGCGATTTGCAGAAGCTCTCAGATTCCTGACTCAAGGATACCACCAAAAACCAGAAGAGCTATTAAACGGCGCAATATTCGAGGTGCCGTACGATGAGATGGTCACGCTGCGCAATATCGATTTTTATAGCATGTGCGAGCACCATCTTATTCCCTTTTTCGGCAAGTGCCATGTAGCCTATATCCCCAAAGGGAGGATCATCGGCTTATCGAAGATCCCTCGCGTGGTGGATTTGTTCTCGCGTCGCCTGCAAATGCAAGAGCGGATGACAATGCAAATCGCCGAGTGCCTACAGGATATGGTAAAGCCTCTCGGCGTAGCGGTTGTAGTGGAAGGCTTTCACCTTTGTATGGCGATGCGGGGTGTAGAAAAGCAGAACTGTTGGTGCGTTACCTCAGCCATGTTGGGGGCTTTCCGCACAGATCCCAAGACCCGCAATGAATTCATCAACCTGGTCAAGCCCCTGGCGCCTTAATTGATATTTCGGAATCATGAAGAACTTAAGTAAACAAGCGGGCAACAGGAAAGAGGTGAGCCGCTCGCTTGCATAGACCGACTCAAGCGATATGAATGTGCTCAGGCAAGCATTTACTGACAACATAATGAGTAACAAGAGCGCCCGCACTTTTAATCTGGTGACGCATTGAACTCGTTGGAGACTGGATTCAAGCAATTTCTGGGCTACGATAATTTGTCTCGTTTAAACTATATGGCTTTTCAACCGGTAATAAGTGGAGTAATAGGTACATAACATGGTTTTCTGGAGGGTCAGATGGATAATTCCCTTATGGTCCCTAAATATCTGTTTCTGACAAAAGGTATAGGCCGCCACAAGGAAAAATTGGCCAGCTTTGAGCTGGCTCTACGCAAGGCCGGCATAGCCCAATTCAACCTCGTTACGGTCTCCAGCATTTTTCCTCCCGGTTGCAAGATCATCACCAAAGAGGCCGGGCTGCAAAGGCTTCAACCAGGCCAGATCATTTATGTGATAAAGAGTCAAGCACAAACAGATGAGCCGCATCGATTGATCTCAGCCTCTATCGGGATCGCGCGCCCGACGGATTCAAGCCACTACGGATATCTCAGCGAACACCATGACTACGGTCGTAACGATCAGGAAGCCGCTGAGTATGCGGAAGACCTGGCAGCCGGGATGCTTGCTACTACTTTGGGCGTGAAGGAATTTGATTCCGATGAGAGCTGGGATAATAAGCGGGAACTCTACAAGATTTCCGATAAAATGGTCAAAACCAGAAACATAACACAGTCCGGTGTGGGGCATCGCGGTGTCTGGACAACCGTCCTCGCTGCCGCAGTGCTAATTCTCGAGGAATAAAATATGAAGAAAAAACATCCTTACATGCCCACTATTCCATTCGCCGTCGACAGCAGCGATAACCTGGATTCAGCCCTGACCAAGATGCGCAACATCTCATTCCAGGGGCGCAGCCTCGCTATTGCCCTCGACATTTGGGAAAGGGCGATCAAGGTGGGCGCTCGGATCTTCCTCGGCCTCGCGGGCGCTATGGTTCCAGCAGGGATGAGGATGATCCTGGTACACCTCATCCGGCACCAGATGATCCACACCATCGTCAGTACAGGCGCAAACACATTTCATGATCTGCACGAAAGCCTGGGATTCGACCATTTCATTGGCTCACCTCATCTCAATGACGTTGAACTGCGGAAAAAAAAGTACGACCGAATGTACGACACTCTTGCCGATGACACGGAGTTCGCGAAAGTAGATCAATTCGTTTCAGATGTTATTGAAAAGATGGATCTCAAGGGCAAGCTCATCAGCACACCGGAATTTTACAATGCTATAGGCAAGGCAGTAGTAGCAGGAAACCATCGCCCCGGTTTCGTAGTTGAAGCGTTTAAGCAAGGAATCCCAATATTCTGCCCCGCCATCGGTGACAGCTCCCTGGGAATCGCAGCCGCCCTACTTGCCAGCCGAAAACCGGAAAGAAAGATCGCATTCGACATCATCGGCGATGTGCTGGAGTTGACACGCCAGGTCTCCGAGGCGGATGAAACCTGCGTGATTTTCATCGGCGGCGGCACCCCGAAGAACTACACCCAGCAGACTGAGGTCGTAGCATACCTGCTTGGCTTGCCTGCCAGAGGTCACCGCTATTGTATCCAGTTCACTCAGGATGCTCCGCATTGGGGCGGCCTCAGCGGCTGCACATTCGATGAGAGCCAGAGCTGGGGAAAGATTCACTTCGAAGCAGACAAAGTGACCGTATATGCTGACGCTACTATCACTCTGCCGATAATAGTCACCGCACTCACACAGCGGTTGGGGATCGAGACTACAGATGAGGATTAGATACCCAGTGTTCCTCGACCTTCCGCCCGAGAATTCGGATCTGAAGACAAGCCGCGTCATCATACTCCCGCTTCCACTCGACATCACGGCCTCCTGGAAGCGGGGCACGGATGAGGGACCAGCCGCGATCATCGAGGCAAGCCATCACATCGAGCTTTACGATGAGGAGGTCGGCTTCGACCCATCCGAGGCCGCCGGTGGGATAGCCACACATCCCACGCCCGACCTCCCGACTGATCCGGGAGTGGCGATGAAAGAGATTGAACACCTGGCTAGCGGGCTGCTACGCGAGGACAGCTTTCTAATCTCACTAGGTGGGGAGCATTCGGTTACATACCCTCTAGTGAAAGCCCACCAAAACCTTTGGCCCGATCTCTGCGTCCTGCAGATTGACGCTCACGCCGACCTGAGGGGCGAATACCGGGGATCGCCCTATAATCACGGATGTCCTATGCGAAGGATTATGGAGTTGGGCGTCCACGTCACTGCTGTCGGCATCCGCTCAGTGGATCAATCCGAAGCGCCTCTGCTTAACGGAGAGCTGAGAAGAACGTATCTCGCTCATGACGTTGCCGATCAACTGCCGAAGTTAGCTGGTGAAATTGTCGATTCCCTGCCGAGCAAGCACGTTTACATTACTATCGATCTCGACGGTCTGGATCCCTCAGTCGTCCCCGCCGTCGGGACGCCTGTGCCCGGCGGCTTGGGCTGGTGGGAAACTCTCAAGCTATTGCGAGCTCTGGCCGAGGAAAGGACAATCGTCGGTGCCGACGTGGTGGAATTGAGCCCACGAGAAGGGCTACACAACGCCGACTCGGTTGCGGCCCGATTAGTGTACAAGCTGATAGCCTATCGCCAGGTGAAAGCCGGTTGTGGGACCTGACCGTTTTCTCCGCGTTGATTCGGGGTATCAAACTCGCTATAATTAGCAATATGATTGTTTTCATGCGCTTTTCTTTTAAAAATTTGTTTGGGCGACTCTAGAGAAAGAGTAGTTATGGGGCTCAGACCTGTTCTTTAGGCGTTATTACGATGATTGAAATTGTTGGCATCCGCTTTCGCAATTGCGGGCGTGTCTACTTCATGAAATCGGGTAAATTCAATCTCAAGAAGGGGGCCTTCTGCTGGGTGGAGACCGACAGAGGCGAGCAGTTGGCCGAGGTGGTCATGGCCACAAAGAGAATCTACCCCAACTGCCTTCCCGAAGACCTGCACAAGGTGATCAGACCTGCCAGCCAGAAAGAGGTTACTCGTCAAGAGAACCAGGGGGAAAAGGAACTTAAAGCGTTTAAAATCTGCCAGAGAAAAATTGCCGAACACGAGCTTCCGATGAAGCTGGTTAAGTGCCGTTATATAGACGGCGGCAAGCGGCTGATCTTCTTCTTTACCGCTGAGGGTCGTGTCGACTTCCGAGCGCTG
>CAYFQZ010000550.1:0-3311 GCA_964345305.1 uncultured Ignavibacteria bacterium
AGACCTTTTCACAATCCTCTCATAAACCGCCTTCACGCCTCCAGATCTCTTATTTACCGGAAGAGGCTTTTTGCCGCCAGAAGTATAGTGGATCTGGATTTCTATGCGTGAATAGAACTTGATCTTCTTCTGCGAAGGGATGTATTGCACCGGATAAACCAGAATGCCAGCTAACTGATAACCGCCTAAGAATCCAGTTCCGCCGTATTCCAACAGCTTGCCCGGGTGTTCTTCGCCCAGACTGTACACCTCTGATTTGGGTCGGACAAAAGAAATGGGCTCCTCCATCAAGGACAGGATCTGCGGCCTCTGAGCAGGAAATACCTCGTAGTTACCCGGCAGAATCTGACTTTCCGAACCTGCAACCACCACCTGCTCGACTTTTGAACCGGGGGGCAAGGCCACCTGCAAAAGCTTGACCGGAAGCTGCGGCTCTCCCACTCGGTCGGTGATCTCGCAGCCCTTAAGATAGATGATGTCAAATCCATCTGAGGTGGAAAAAACCAAATCAGCGATGGCGAAATCAACCGACTGGGAAATCTCACCCGCCCTGACCGAGCCAAGTCCAAAAAGCAAAACCACGGCCAAAACCAAAAAGATTCTGATTCGCATAACTTCTCCTTTAGCTTATGGTTAAGCGGAACATTCTGGCGCTTGGGATTTCATAGCGGCTTCGCCTGCTTTAGAAATCGAAAAGAACAGAGCTCACCTATTAATATAAGCAAGAACGCCAGTTTGTCAACAGAGAACCGTCGTGGGCATGCATCCCAAGCATACGTATTGACGAGATTTTAGCTGTGTAGTTGATGCCCGGGGTTTAAGAACCGAGACAAGAGAAAGTTTTCTTTCGAGTTTCTTGTTTGATTGATTTTGTTATCTTGTGGCAGGGTCGTAACTCATTGACTGTCAACATATTATTTGATCGCGTAGCTGAGCCTTTATACCTCGTCCTGCCCTTCGGTCCCGCACTTCGTCCTGAGACTCAGTGTCGAAGGAAGACCTCAGGGTCGAGGGAAGACTCAAGGTCGAAGGATGGCTTGGCGGCAAACCGTTAAGGTCTGCCTTCCTGCTGCGAAATGACTCCAAGCCTGGAGACAACTTCGGCAAAACTAACCATACCGCATCACTGGACGCAAACGCGGACTGAAAAAGACTTGACTTGCCTAAGGAAATGGGGTAACCTAGAGGAGAAAAAAATAATTGGGAATCAACCCTTGATATCAGGGAAGCGCCCAGATCGATAATTGTATCGTGTCCAAAGACCTACTTCAGGTCAGAGGTGCCTTGACGACCCTTTGGTAGAAGGAGAAAGTCACCTCGGAAGGGAAAGTTTACTGGCAAATTGACTTCGAGGTTAAGATTGATGAACACGGAAATCATGGTCAAGAAGGGGACCTACCTGGGGCTATTCATGGTTACCCTTGCTACTTTGATGTTCGAAATTCTCCTGACTCGCATTTTCAGTGTTACCATGTGGTATCACTTCGCATTTATGGCCATATCTATCGCCATGTTCGGCATGACCGCGGGTGCTATGGTGGTGTATTTGCTTCCCAACTTCTTCACGCAGGAGCGCGCAAGGCATCATCTTGCCCTCAGTTCATTTCTTTTTGCGGTGTTCATTTTGGTCAGCTTTGTTTTACACCTGCGAATCCCGCCCGCCCAACATGTCTCGTTGGTTGGACTTTTGCCACTTGCTTTGACCTACGTGGTGATATCGGTCCCCTTCGTATTCAGTGGCATATGTGTCTGTTTGGCTCTGACCAAATTCCCCCGCCAGGTGAGCAGACTGTACGCCGCCGATCTTGCAGGCGCGGCTGTTGGATGCGTGCTGTTGGTATTCACTCTTAGAATCACCGACGGTCCAACTGCGGTAATTGTGGTCGCCCTCTGTGCCTCTCTGGGCACAATCTTCTTTGCTCTTGAAAAGAGCCCTGGCAAGCTTCTGCGAATTGCCGTCCTGTCCACCCTTTTTCTTGCCTGTCTTGCGGCCGTCAGTACCATCCTCGTGGCAAAACAATCTCCCCTATTGCGGTTGATGTGGGTAAAGGGCGAACGGGAATCCCGTCCCATTTACGAGAAATGGAATTCCTTCTCACGTGTTACCGTTTGGGGCAATCCGAACACTCCACAAAAGCTGTTCGGTTGGGGTATCAGTCCCGGCTATCCTTCTGGTAAGACTGTCAGGCAGCTGAACATGTACATAGATGCGGCTGCCTACACGCCGCTCATCGGTTTTGACGGTACTTTGAGCGACCTGGACTATCTCAAACACGACATCACGAATCTGGCGCATTACCTAAGGCCTGGCTCAAACGTACTGATCGTTGGCCCAGGAGGTGGACGGGACATCCTTTCCGCATTGGTGTTTGAACAGAAATCGGTTACCGGAGTGGAGATCAATGAGGCCATAATAGAGGCAGTCAACCAGGAGTTTGGCGATTTTACCGGCCACCTGGACCGAAATCCCAAAGTCACTTTCGCAAACGATGAGGGGCGTACCCACGTGGCAAGGCAAAAGCGTAAATTCGACATCATTCAGGTTTCTCTCATAGACACCTGGGCGGCGACTGCCTCAGGTGCGTTCGTTCTCACGGAGAACTCGCTTTACACCGTGGAAGCATGGAGAAACTTCTTGGAACACCTGAGTCCCAGGGGAATACTGACATTCACCCGCTGGTACTTTCGGGACAGGCCCGGCGAGATGTACAGACTCACCTCCCTGGCCAGCGCATCCCTCGCACGCCTGGGCGTGGATAATCCGCGGGAGCACATAATTATTGCCCGGCGCATGGGTTGGCAAGAGAGCACGGATGAGCCTGATGGTCTCGGAACCATACTGGTGAGCAGGGAACAATTCAGTAGCGAGGACATAGACGGTATTCAGGAGATTGTTGAGAAAATGCAGTTTGACCTGGTTCTCAGCCCAAGGTTCTCTATAGACTCGACCTTTGCCACGGTTGCATCCGGAAAAGACCTGGATGCATTCATGGACCAATTCCCCATAAATATCGCGCCGCCTACCGATGATAGTCCATTCTTCTTTCACATGCTGCGGCTGGGAGACGTCTTCAATAGAGCACTGTGGGAGCAAGGAGTGATGAGCTTTAACATGAGAGCGATCTTTATCCTGGTTGTCCTGCTGATCATCGTGATAGGGCTGACATTTCTTTTCATCATAGTTCCGTTAGCACTGACAACCCGGAAGGCAAAACTGAGCGGAGCGTTGCCTCTTTTTGTCTTCTTTGCTGCTATAGGCTTTGGCTTCATGCTGGTTGAGATTTCACAGATGCAGAGGCTCATCATTTTTC
>CAYFQZ010000551.1:0-4519 GCA_964345305.1 uncultured Ignavibacteria bacterium
CTGATGAGCTGCAGCCAAGCCGTCGGAAATCTGGAAGGCTATATCGAGAACGTCGCTGACTGAGAGTTCTTTTCTCACGATGAGATCCTTCAGCGATTCTCCTTGCACATATTCCATGGCGATAAACGGCCTGTTCTCGTGTTCAGAGACCTCATAGACTGTGATGATGTTAGGGTGATTCAGGGTGGCCGCTGCCTGGGCTTCACGTTTGAAGCGCTCCTTCAACTCTTCATCTGAAGCTAACTGGACCGGCAAGAACTTCAAAGCCACCTTGCGGTTGAGCTTGGTGTCGTGGGCGAGATACACTTCACCCATCCCGCCGCTGCCTATCTTCTCGAGGATTCGGTAGTGAGATATTGTGTCGCCGATCAATTCTTCAGTCCCCTCCTGAGAATGATCGCAAGAACGCTTATGTGTTCTTGTTGAACTCTCTTTCGATCTGCTCGGCTGTCAGCGACTCATCTAGATATTTCCTGTGATCGATATTTCGCCAGCGCTGGTTAACCCGACGTCGACATATTCGATGGATGTTCAACAAATGGCGTGTGGAGATATTGTCGGTGGTGCTGTTTTTCCCGCCGGAACCACAACTCAAAGTGAAAGAAGGTGGCAGCGTATTGAATGTTCCTCCTAACGCTCCCTGTGTGGATGGAGTATTGACCAAGATCCGGGCGACATCGATATTTCTGGAGAAGTATTCGATCCTCTCGGGGTTGTTGGAATAGATCACGGCCGTGTGGCCGATGCCTCCGAAGCGAGTGATCTCCGCGCAGCGGGCAATGGCGGCTTCAAAGGTCTCCTCAGTATAGAATGCGAGAATCGGTGCCAGAATTTCGGCGGACAGCGGTTGCTCGGGCGAAACCTCATCCAGCTTGGCAACAAGAACCGAGGCCTCCACAGGGACCTCGATGCCTGCCATCTCCGCAATCCGCTGGACCGACTGACCTACCACCGCTGCCAACATAATCCCTCTTTCCTTGTCATAGGCGATGCGACCAACTTTTTCGACCTCTTCCGCCGACAAGAAGTAAGCTCCTTGTATCTTGAACTCCGCCATCACCTTTTCGGCAATCTCCTTCCTCACCACGACGGCCTGTTCGCTGGCACATATAGAGCCATTGTCAAACGTTTTGGACGCCAGGATATTCTCGATCGCGAACGGGATATCGGCGGTGACGCCGATGTATACCGGGACATTGCCGGATCCAACTCCTATCGTCGGCGTGCCGGAGCTATAACTTGCCTTGACCAGCTCACCTGTACCGGTGGCCAGAATCAGCGCCAGACCGCGATGGCTCATCAACTCCTTGGTGGTCTTGGGGTTGGGTTTGGCCAACCACTGGATGCAGTGCTCGGGCGCGCCCGCCTCGAGCGCCGCCTCGCAGCAGATCCGGGCTGTTTCCGCCACACAGTTTTTGGCTAGCGTGTTGCCACTGATGATCACCGGATTGCGCGTTTTCATGGTAATGAGAATCTTGAATATGGTGGTGGACGTCGGATTGATTGCCGGAATCAATGCAAGGATCGGACCCAGTGGCCGAGCCATTTCGATGATGCCCGAAAACGAATCTTCAGAGATGACGCCCACCGTCCTATGATTCCTGATGTGCTCATACACCAGCTGGCTGGCGATGACGTTCTTAATGACCTTATGTGGCCCGAAGCCCATGCCGGTCTCCTCGACCGCCATTCTGCCCAGACGAACACGGTTGTCCATCGCCGCAAGGTAAACCTTTCGCACGATGTGATCCGTTTGGGACTGGTCCAGCTCTATGAAGGCAGCAGCCGCTTTTTGGGCTCGCCGGATGATCTCATCGGTATTAGCCATTGGCAGTTCTCCCGTGATTGGCAGCGTAACCGCGATCTGTCAGCTTCGGAATTAATGAAAGCAGTTTTCCGACTAGTGGCCTCTTCAGGACCGGACGACTGCCGACGGGAATCAGGATTCGCTTTCCAACCTCTCTAATCGCTCTTCGGCATCATCCACCTCGGCTACGCCTGGATCGGCATCCTTCCAGTATTCCAGGAATTCCCGGTACTGCTCAATTGCCTTCTCGGCGCGATTTGACCGCTCGTAAGCCAGACCAAGGAAATAGTGAGCCTTAACCGACCAGATGGGAAGACTGGCGTGACGCTCGTCGGATCTGGAAAGCGCGCTCTCTAGGATCTCCGCGGCCTTGCTCGGTTGACCCGCTTCCAAATAGGCTTGCCCGAGGAAATATCTTGCCTCGAAAAGAGGCTTGGATCCTTCCCTGAGTCCCCTGTTGAGGTATCTGACAGCAGCTTCGGGGTTGCCCTTGATAAGCTCAGTGATGCCCAAGGCTCGCCAGTACAGACCCATGTGCTGTTCATCGGATTCATCTATGTCTGCTCTGAAGCCGCGGAGCAGCTCTTCTGCCTCCGCTATTCTTCCTTGGGCTGCCCGGACGATAGCGTAAGCATCCCTGAGCTTGGCTAGATCCTCAGGTTGGAACTCCTCTTGTATTCCTCTTATTATGTCCAGCTCTGTCAGAACCTGATCATACTCTTCCCTTGCCAGGTAAACGTAGACCTTTATGCCGTGTTTGTTGGCATCGTACCAACCTCTCTGCAACTCCGATCTGTCAGCGGCAATACCTTCGTCCAGAACGGCCAGAGCTCGATTGAACTTACCCTGAAGCATGGGGATGAAGGCCAGAAGGGTCCTTGCTTGCGCCCTATGGTGCGGTTCATCGCTCGACAAAGCCTTCTTTATAAGACTCTCTGCTTTCCCATATTCTCGTTTGAAAAGATACGACAATATCAATCTCTGCAAACTTGGGGCGAATTCTGGATCTATCTTTAAGGCTTTTTCGAAGTCCGCAATCGCTTCATCAAGCCTTCCAGCATGAGCGTATATTTCGCCACGACTATCATAAGGATTGGCTTCATCCGGAGCGAGCTCAATGAATTTGTTCGCGTGCTCTATCGCCTTTTCGAAATCTCCCATTGCGTCGTACGTGTAAGCAAGTGAATTGTACGTCTCTACGTGAGTTGGAGCCGCCTCCAGCGCTCTGGCGTAAACCGCGAGCGCCTTCTCAAACCGCCCGAGATCGCGGAGACAACGACCGTAAGCGGTGTACGTGGACATCCTGCCGGGCTCGATCTCGATTGCGCGATCGATCAACTCTTCAGCTTTAAGCGAATCCCTGGGCAATTTCTTGCATGCCAGATTAGTAAGAATGACCACCGAAAGAGGGTCCAGTTCAGAAGCGATCTCCACCTCGCTCATCTCCTCTTCAATTCTGCCCATCGAACTCAACCAGGTTGCATACCAGTAATGGGCATATGCGTAACCGGGATTCAGCTCGATAGCCCGCAGGAACTCCTTCTCGGCATTGTCCCGCTCCTGCCCCATGCCCGAGATCAGGCCTAAGGAAGCGTGGGCTTCGCCCAACTCGTCGTCAAGCTCCAGTGCCTTCTTGACAGCCTCTCGCGCCTTAGGTAGCACCTCCTCAACGGGTGTGCCAACGTTGCTGGGGAGCACAGCGTAGGCATCGGCCAGCCCAACGTAGGCTAAAGCATAGTTGGGATCGAGCTTTATCGCCCTCTCGAAGTACTCGATGGACTTCAGGATGTGTTCTTCGGTCCGCTTGTTCCACAGGAAGCGACCTTGAGTATATGCGTTATAGGCCTCCAGGTTGTCCGTGTGACGCTTGACAAATGCGGTTCTGTCGTCTCCTAAAAGCCTGATTTTCAGAACATCCACAATGGACCTGGAAATCTCATCTTGTATGGCGAAAACGCTGTTCACCTCTCGGTCGTACGTCTGGGACCAGAGATGCGCGCCGTCAGCCACATTGATGAACTGGGCGCTGAGCCTGATCCTGCTGTCTTCCTTCTGGATGCTGCCTTCAAGAACAGTGGCCACTCCCAACTCCCCACCTATCTGCCGAATGTCCTGGTCAGGGGACTTGTAGCGCATCATCGAGGACATGGAGATCACTTTCAGGTCTTTGAGAGCGCTCAGCTTGCCGATGATGGCGTCAGTCATGCCGTCGCAGAAATACTCCTGATCTCTGTTGGGGCTGAAGTCCCTGAAGGGCAAGACAGCGATTGAGCTCTTCCAGCCTACTTCCGGAAGCATTTCACCTCCGGGCGGAATCTGCTCCGGAGTTGGTTTGATCGAAAGATAGCTCGCCGCAATGATGATCAGGAGAATAGCGACCGCTCCCGCCAACATCCAGACAGCTCGCCCCTTACGGGCAGGAAGAAACACGGTCTTGGTGGGAAGGGTAGCCTGAGTGGTGGATGCCCGGTACAATTCCCTCAGATCGGCCGCCATATCGGCTGCACTCTGGTATCTGGTGTCGACGTCTTTCCTTAGAGCCTTGTCAACTATCCTCTGCAGCTCCTCCGGAACGTCGGCTTTATACCTGGCGAAAGGCTCCGGCGAATCGTTGAGAATGGAGTGCATCATGGCACCCTCATGCTCACCCTTAAATGGCGTCCGCCTGGTTATCATCTCGTAAAGAACCACCCCCAGGGAGAATATGTCCGA
>CAYFQZ010000552.1:0-6144 GCA_964345305.1 uncultured Ignavibacteria bacterium
TCCATGCTCTCGGTCCAGAGGATCGCCCAGGCCAAATTCTAGCTTCTCCACAACATGCCTTCGCCCAAGACCCTGATTTTGAACGCAGACGATCCGATTCTGGCCAAAAGGATGAAAGAGAAAAGGGCTGATGAACGGGTGATCAGTTTCGGGATCGAGAACCAGGCAGATTTCCGCGCAGATAGAATCGAACCCCACGGCGGGGGCTACATAGGATTTCGAGTGAACCGGGATCTGACCATTCATTTGCTGCTTCTGGGCCGGCACAATGTCTACAATGCCCTGGCTGCATTGGCGGTGGGAAACCTGCTTGGGGTCGAGCCGCAAGATATCAAGGGGAAGCTGGAAAGATACGTCCCCTCGGAACTGAGAATGGAGCTGGTCTATATCAGAGACATCAGGGTTATCAACGACAGCTACAACGCCAACCCTGTCTCCATGGAAAACGCCTTGGACACTCTTAAAGGGATGGATGCCCCGGGCCGGAGGATCGCCGTGCTGGCAGATATGCTGGAACTGGGAGAAAAAGCAGATGATTTCCACCTGCAGGTGGGAAAGAAGGCGGCGGAACTGGGCGTGGATCTGCTTCTTACGGTCGGAAACCTTGCCCGAGGCATTGGAGAGGGTGCAACGCAGGCCGGAATGAATGGGAGGAAGATCAAAAACTTCCGGACCAACCAGGAGGTCAGCCATTATCTGTTGGAGAACCTGAGATCGGGCGATCTGGTTCTGGTGAAGGGCTCAAGAAAGATGAAGACCGAAGAGGTGGTCATCAGCCTGAAAAGCCTGTACGGAAGGCAGAACTAGTCCTCGACTCCGGCAAAACCTAGACAGTTGATGGACAAATAGGAAAACCAAAAACAGGTGTAAGGAATAGGATGCTTTACCATCTGCTTTTCCCGTTGAGCAAGAGTTTCATCCTGTTCAACCTTTTCAGATACATCACCTTCAGGACGGCAGGAGCCACCCTCACCGCTCTCCTGATCAGCTTTATCCTGGGGCCCTTTATCATCCGGAAGCTGAAGGATAGACAGGTGTGTGAAAGGATAAGAGAGGAGGGGCCCAGCAGCCACAAGGTCAAGGAAGGAACTCCCACCATGGGTGGACTGATCATATTGTTCGCCGTGGTGATTCCCACCCTGCTGTGGGCTGATTTGACCAATCCCTATACCCAGCTGATACTGCTGGTAATGACCTGGATGGGTCTGATCGGATACATGGATGATTACCTTAAGGCCATCAAACGACAGCCCAAGGGCATGGTGGGAAGAAAAAAGCTGGCCGGGCAGGTGGCCCTGGGATTGTTGCTGGGAGTTCTTTTGCGCCTTTTTCCCCCTTCCGCAAATTTCGGGACAGCCTCCGACATACTGTTCTTTAAGAACTACCTGGTGAACTTCGGGATATTCTACATACCCCTTGTTATACTGGTGATCACCGGCGCCTCCAACGCGGTGAACCTGACCGACGGCCTGGACGGCCTGGCCATCGGGCTTATCGGCCTTTGTGCCTTTGCCTTCGCCGGTCTGTGCTACATGACCGGTCGCGTGGATTTCTCCGATTATCTCTCTATAATTTATCTGGAGGGCTCCGGAGAACTGACCGTCTTCTGCGGAGCGGTTGTGGGAGGGGCATTGGGGTTTCTGTGGTTCAACTCCTATCCGGCTCAGGTGTTCATGGGGGATACCGGAGCTCTGGCCCTGGGAGGATCGCTTGGCGCACTGTCTATATTGATAAAAAAGGAGATGCTGCTTCTGATCGTGGGCGGGGTCTTCGTGGCCGAGGCGGCTTCCGTGTTAATACAGGTGTTCGCGTTTCAGACTTGGGGAAAGAGGGTATTCAGAATGGCCCCGCTACATCATCATTTTGAGCTTGCCGGTTGGAAGGAGCCGCAGGTGGTGGTGCGCTTCTGGATCATCGGGGCAATCTTGGCACTTCTGACGCTCAGCACCTTGAAGATAAGATGAGGTCGACAACGTCTCTTTCGCGTCGCGGCGAAAACATGAGGAAAGACAGAATCATAGAAAAGAAAATCTCCATCCTGGGCATGGCCAAATCGGGCCTGGCCTGCGCCAAGCTTCTGAAGCGAAACGGCGCAGAGGTCTTTGTGTCCGACCTGAGGGATAAAGACTCTTTGGAATCCGAGACAAAGCGGCTGGAGGAACTGAATATTGCTTTCGAGACCGGGGGACACACAGCCAGAGTCGTATCCGATCGGGACTTCATCGTGGTCAGTCCTGGCGTGCCGCTGGACATCCCCGTCCTGGTTGAAGCCCAAAACAGGGGCATACCGGTCTTCTCCGAGATAGAAGTGGCTTTCTGGCTCACCGACGCCAGGATCATCGGCATCACCGGCTCCAACGGCAAAACGACCACCGTAAGCCTGATCGGAGAGATCCTGAAGAAAGAAAAAAGAGAATACCGGGTGGGAGGCAACATCGGAATTCCCTTCTCCACTATCGGGGCGGAAGTCTCTCCGGATGGTTTCCTGGTTTTGGAGCTCTCCAGCTTCCAACTGGAACGAATCGAAGAGTTCCGGCCGTATGTCTCCGCCGTTTTGAATATCACCCCCGATCATCTGGATCGTCATCCCGACCTGAAATCATATGTGGAGGCAAAGCTGCGCATAGTTGAAAACCAGACTGAAGAAGACTTCGCCGTCTTGAACGCGGACGACCAATACAGCCTCAGGCTGGCCCAGTACGCACGGAGCAGAAAGGTTTTCTTCAGCGTCAAGAGCGAGGTGGGGCAGGGTTGCTTCGCCCGTGACGGAAAGATGTTTCTGCGTCGCAACGGTTCCGAGATCGAAATTTTGGAGGCAAACCGAATAAGAATCAAGGGACCCCACAATCTTTACAATGCCTGTGCCGCCTGCGCCGTGTGCGGGATTCTGGGGGTCTCGCCTCAATCCATGCGGAAGGCTCTGGGAACGTTCTCCGGTGTGGAACACCGCTTGGAGGAGGTGAGAACCTTATCCGGGGTAGCCTTTGTAAACGACTCCAAGGCCACCAACGTCGAATCCGTCTGGTACGCACTCCAGAGCGTCAGCGCTCCGGTCATTCTGATCGCCGGAGGCAGAGACAAGGGAGGCGATTTCACCAGACTGAAAGATCTGGTACGAAAAAACGTGAAGGCCTTGATTCTGCTGGGGGAAGCAAAGCAGAAGATAAGAGATGCTCTGGGGCACCTGGTGACGGCCTCTGATTGTGCCAGCCTGGAAGAGGCGGTCCAGTTGAGTTTCAGGAAGGCCTCGCCCGGTGACACGGTACTGCTCTCACCCGGCTGTGCCAGCTTCGACATGTTCCGCGATTATGAGCACCGGGGCCAACTTTTCAAGGCAAGCGTGCGGAATCTGAACCTGAAGCGCAACGCGGCGGTCAATACCTGAGGAGAAGACCAAGTGATCGACAGATCCAAACCAGATTACCTGCTGTTCATGGTGGTCCTGGTGCTGATGGCCACCGGGGTAGTTATGGTCTACTCTGCCTCGGCCATACTTGCCCTGGAGAAGCTGGGCAGCACCACCCACTTTGCCAAGAGGCAGGCGATCTGGGCCCTCATCTCGTTAGGATTGATTCTGGCCTTGACCAAGATCGACTACCACAGGTGGCAAAGGCTCTCGCCTATTGTTCTGGTGTTTTCTCTTATTCTCTTGGCGGCGGTCCTATTCGTTCCCTCTACCAGGGGAGCCAGCCGGTGGATCAGATTTGGACCGGCCGCGTTCCAGCCCTCCGAACTGTTCAAATATGCCCTGATTCTTTTCATGGCCTACTCGCTGAGTAAGAAGGGAAAAGACTTACGCGAGCTTAAATTCATTCTGTTACCCTACTTTCTCATACTGGGAGTCGCCTCAGGTCTGATCCTCAAACAACCACATCTGGGCGCGGTTCTGCTCCTTTCAGTAATCGCCCTGGGGATGCTCTTCGTGGCCGGTGCCAAGATCAGGCATCTTCTTTTGGTGATCGCTCCGGTGGCAATCTGCGTCTTGGTGCTGGTTTTTGTGGTCGGCTACAAGAGGGCCCGGGTGGATGACTACCTAAGCTCGGTGGAGAATCCTTTAGAGGGAAGCTATCAGATGAAGCAGTCGGTCCTAGCCCTGGGTTCCGGCGAGATTCTGGGAGCAGGGCCGGGAGAAGGAAAAGCCAAGCTCTTCTTCCTGCCTGAGCCCCATACGGACTTCATCTTCGCCACCACCGGAGAGGAGCTGGGATTCTTGGGCACCTCCACCGTTCTGATTCTGTTTCTGATTCTCGGGACCCGGGGAATGGCCATCGCCCGTAAAGCTCCGGACGATTTTGGCTATCTTCTGGCTTTCGGCATAACTTACAGCATATTCGTCGGATTTCTGATCAACGCGGGCGTGGTGGTGGGTCTGCTCCCCACCACCGGACTGCCCATGCCCTTCCTCAGCTACGGAGGTTCTTCTTTGGTCTTCACCGCCGCGGCGATCGGAATCCTTCTGAACATATCCAGACAGGCCAAATACGTTCCGTCTCATCGAATCTTGAGTAAAATGGGGATATGATAAGAGTTATGTTTGCAGGAGGAAAAACCGGAGGACACATCCTTCCGGCTATTGCCATGGCAATCGAGTTTGAAAAGAGGTTTCCCCGAAGCCAAATCGTCTTTGTGGGGACTCAGGAGGGATTGGAAAGCACGATCGTCCCCGGCCACGGCTTTCAACTGCTGTTGATTCAAGCCAGGGGAATATCTCGAAGATCGTACCTGTCGAACCTGTCCCTCTTGTTTTATCTTCCCAGGGGCCTGTGTCAGGCCTTTAGGATAATCAGCAGTAAGAGACCGCATCTGGTCGTGGGAACCGGGGGATATGTAAGCTTTCCGGTGGTGCTTCTGGCCAGCGTGATGAACGTGCCGGTCATGATCCAGGAGCAAAACAGTTACCCGGGCATCTCCACCAGAGTGTTGTCTCATTTTGCGGACCGGGTGTGTCTTTCCTACCCGGAGTCCAGAATGTACTTCCCGCCCGGCCGGAAGTTCACCGTCATCGGCAACCCGGTCAGACCAGATCTGCCGTGCCCTCAGCGAAGAGAGGCCCTGAAGGTCTTCGGACTGGAGGAAGGCAGAAAGACCGTATTCGTTTTCGGAGGAAGTCAGGGTGCCCGGGCGATCAACCGCGCCCTGCTGGAATGCCTGGACTGTCTGAAGCCCGATTGGCAGATACTTTGGCAAACCGGGGAACGCGATTTCGCAGAGATCTCCGGGATGGTGAGGGACAGGGAAATCGCGTGCAAGGTTTATCCGTTCATTGAAGATATGGCCTCGGCTTATGCTTGCTCCGACTTGGTGGTTTCGCGGGCCGGGGCGCTGACCTTGGCCGAGATCACCGCTTGCGGGAAACCGGCCATACTTATCCCCTTTCCATTCGCCGCCGCCGATCACCAGAGGCACAACGCGCGGGCGCTGGAAAGGGCAGGTGCGGCATCCGTGATTCTGGAAAAGGACCTGACTCCGGAGAAGCTATCAGGTGCCGTCCTTTCTCTTCTCTCAGACGATGCCAGGTTACGTCAGATGGCGGAGAAGAGCAGCAGCCTGGGAAGACCGGATGCCACGCCGCGACTGGTGGATGAGATGGAAAGGCTCCTGTCAGAGAAGACCAAAGCCGATCCTCGAAGGATCGCTGCAGAGGCAGCTTCGAGGGCTTGATTTTCGTGTCTGCAGGTGCGGGCTTCAGCCTGCGCAGGCAAAGTTGGGTAGAAGAATGAAATTCAGCAGAATAAAGAACATACATTTTGTTGGGATTGGTGGAGCGGGGATGTCCGGTATTGCCGAAGTCCTCTTCACTCTGGGATATCACGTCACCGGTTCGGACCTGAGACCAACGGAGACCACCCAGAGACTGATCGGCCTTGGCATCAGGATTGAAGAACAACACGCCGAGGCAAACGTCGAGGATGCAGACGTGGTGGTGATCTCCTCCGCCGTCAGGGAAGACAATCCGGAGGTGCTCCGGGCCAAGCAGCGAAGGATCCCGGTGATAAGAAGGGCGGAGATGCTGGGCGAGTTGATGACGATGAGATACGGGATTGGCATCGCCGGCACTCACGGCAAAACCACAACCACCTCGATGGTGGGCGAGATCCTGTCTGAGGGGGGACTGGACCCCACCATCGTGGTGGGAGGAAAGGT
>CAYFQZ010000553.1:0-16600 GCA_964345305.1 uncultured Ignavibacteria bacterium
GGAATATTCTCAACTGAACATGGCGCGCACCATCCGGTGCTAATACTGAGAGGGAGGTTTCTATGAAGACGTTCGTGTTAGTCACCAAGCTCGCCTCCAGGGATGCACAGCTGACGGAGATTGGCGCCAAGCTCTCCGACAGATCCAGGACCGGCCAGGCCTGGCTAAACCAAATCAAAGAGAAATGTCCGGAGGTCAAGTTCAAAGCCCACTACGCTCTGATGGGGTACTGGGATTCCATGCACATCTACGAGGCTCCGGATGAGGAGACTGCGGCAAAGGTATCTTTGTTGACCCGTCCCTACGCAGCTCAAGTAGAAAGCTGGCTGGCGCTTCCATACGAAAAGATCATCAAGATGAGCGAGGACATCGAATCTTCCAAGGAGGAAAAGTAGTCGCTCCGCCAGGTGAGTCTCCAAGCAGGGGTCGCTCAGTGAAACAAACTGGCGACCCCCATTCATATTCTTCTCTTTTCAAGCTAGAGAATCTGAAAAATGCCGATCAATACGTTAGTGAACAGCCATCCGCTGCCTAAGAAAAAATCGGCTTGACGCGCGGCGAAGCATCAGCTATTCTCTAGGTTAAAAAGTCACGGAACTTCGGGAGGCTTCATCGTATAACCATTCAAGAAGGAATCAAACCTCTTACGAAAGGAGAGGAGATGAAGAAGGTAATGGTAATCACACTGGTAACGTGCATGGCACTTGCCTGTGGGTCATCTCGGAAGGTCTATCGCATCGAACCGGACACTCCTACCGATCTGTCCGGCAAGTGGAACGATACCGACGCCCGACTGGTGGCAGAGGAGATGATCTCCGATTGTCTTTCCCGGCCCTGGCTCACCGGGTTCGCCGCCTCCCAGGGAAGGAAGCCGGTGGTCACGGTGGGAACCATCCGCAACCGCAGCAGCGAACATATCGATACGGAGACCTTCACCGCAGATTTCGAGCGGGAGCTGACCAACTCCGGCCAGGTGCAGTTTGTGGCCAGCGCATTCCAGCGGGACGAGATTCGTGATGAGCGCTTTGACCAGCAGGAGTGGGCTTCGCCGGAAACCATGAAACGCATCCGGGCGGAAACGGGGGCCGATTTCATTTTGCTGGGCGGCATCAAGTCCATAACGGATCAGGCTGAAGGCACGAAGGTGGTGTATTATCAAACCGATCTGGAACTGATCAATATCGAAAGCATGGTGAAAGCCTGGATCGGTACCAAGAAGATAAAAAAAGAAATTTCCAAGAGTCCGACCAAGTGGTAAGATTTCAGCACCTCACATCGACGGGCACAAAAGCGGTCGTCAGGCTGCTTTTGTGCCTGTTTTTGATTTTCGGCTGCGGATCGGTGGCCACCCGAAAGGGCTTCTACGAACCTGTAACCGCCGACCTGAGAAAGAACGATTTCGAAGCCGCAGTCAAAAAGATAGAGGCGGCTAAAGAAAAGGGTAGGTACGGAAAGAAGGACCGCTTTCTTTACTACCTGGACGCCGGACTGGCCTACCACTATGCCTCCCGCTTCGATGAAAGCAATCAGAGGCTGACTGAAGCGGAGGACGCCGCCGATGAACTCTTCACCAGGAGCATCTCCCGGGCGGCTGCCTCGCTTTTGTTGAATGACAATATCCTGGAGTATGCCGGCGAGGATTACGAGATCCTTTATACCAATTTGATGAAGGCCTTAAACTACATATCCTTCGATGATTTCGATGGTACGTTCGTCGAGATAAGACGGGCCAACGAGAAGCTGGAATTGCTGGAGCAGAAGTATCGTGAGGCCTCCGACAGGCTGGCACAGGGCTCACCTGATGACACCGCCAGGGTCGATATCGACTACAAGGTCAAGAAGGTGAGATTCAACAACGATGCTTTCGCCCGCTACCTCAGCATGCACGTGTACGCCGCTGAAGGCAAAATGGACGACGCCAGGATCGATTACGATCTCTTGCACCGGGCCTTTCGGGAGCAGCCGCATGTATACAATTTTGAGGTTCCTCAGGTAAGATACTCGTCCCCGGATAAGGCGATATTGAGCATAGTCGGGCTGGCCGGATTATCGCCGGTAAAGGAAGCCCTTAACCTTCGCATAAGAACAGACAAGGATCTGGACCTGGTCCAGGTATTATACACCGATCCAAAATCCGGCGAAACGGAATACGGGCACCTGCCCATCCCGGTCTCTGAAGACTACTATTTCAAGTTCGCCATTCCGCAGATCGTTTCCCGCACATCACACATAACTCAGGTAAGGGTTCTGGCCAACGGAGAGCTTATCGGCGAGCTGCAGCTACTTGAGGACGTGAGTGCAGTTGCCAGGGAAACCTTCCAGGCCAAGAAGTCGCTGATCTACCTCCGCACCGTGGCCCGCGCAGTGGCCAAGGGATTAGCCGCGCACAAGGCCAAAGAGAAAGCCGACACCGGGGGGCTGGGAGGATGGCTAAAGAAGGCCGCTGTCGACGTTGCTACCGACGTCTCCGAAAACGCGGATCTTCGCTGCTCGCGACTGCTTCCCGGAATGATCTATGTGGGCGATTTTGAGATTGAACCCGGTACCTACGATCTGGCCATCGAATTTCTTGACGCCGAGGGGAATTTGGTCAGCGCCACAGACATCTCGGGATATGAAGTACTGAGGAAAGGGCTGAATCTGGTCGAAGGATTCTCGCTCAACTAGAATGGATACCGCAGCATTTCGTCTATTGGTCGTCCGGATCTGGATTCGGGCGCGACCGATCAGCTCCCGTGGTTCGATCCTGGCCCGGTTCCTTGTCTTCTCCAGAAGAGGGATCTTTTTTCTCGTTCTCCTCTTGTTCGTCTATGACGTATTCTAAAGCTTCCCGCTTGTCCTGGTTGAGCCAGTCATGCATGATTACCTGGCTGGTGAAAGAACCTCTCTTCGCGTACTTCAACCATCCCTTTGCCCAGGCATAGATCACGAAAGCCAAGCCGCCGCCCAATATCAAGAACGGGATTATGTCGATAATCGTGTCCAAATTTTCAAACCAACCCTTCTATGCGCCAGAGTCTTCTCATCATCTCATCTATCTCAAGAGAAGCATCTTTTTGGTCTTCGTCAACTCTCCCGCCTCTATCCTGTAAAAGTAGATTCCGCTCGAGACCTCCTCTCCCCTATTGTTCCTGCCATCCCAGGCGACTCTCTTACGCCCGGCGGTTTGGAACTCGTCAACCAGAGTCCGTACTCTCTGGCCCAGGATATTATAGACGGCGATTTCCACGCGGCCGGCCTGGGGCAGGGAATACTCTATTATCGTTTCGGCGTTGAACGGGTTGGGGAAGTTCTGCCCCAGGGAGAAGGAGGCCACAACTCCACTCTCCTCGTCCTCCACCGAGCTGGGATACATCCCCAGGTCACTCAAAGCCTGATGGAGAACTGCGGTTGCCTCCGGCTCCTGAATGAAGTAAAGCGGAAAATCAAAGAAGATGACCTCGTGATCGCCACCCAGGTGGCGGAACGCCACGGGCTTCCCGTCCGAGGCGGAGGTATCGAATACGGAATTGAACGTGTAGAGGATTTCTCCGGCCATCAGGCTGTCGATATACCCCACTCCCGGGACCCTTCCCAACAGCTCCAGCCCTGAAGATACTTGAGCCACCCGCATACTATCGACCTTCAGATCCGGATAACCGGAAATCTGGCCGAACGCCCCGATAAACTCCTCCGTCCGGTCATAAAGTGAAGACCAAGGCGGCACCACTGCCGACTCTACCTTGAGATAGTCGTAAGGAACGTCTCCCGGCAAGAATCCCCTGGGGGTCCAGGCGCCGTCATCTCCTGCGGAAAGGTTCCTTCTCCCTTCGATGATCGCCTTACCCCCATAATCAAGGTATCTTTTCACCGCCCAATAGGTGGAGTCTCCGCTCGCTCCCAGCGAGCGGTTGCCCCGGAGATCCTCGGAGTGAACGATAACCGCCGAGTAGCGACCCATCTCCTGAAGACGAACCTGATTCTGAGGATAGCAGTTGGGACAACTGTGATCCGCGTAAGCATAGGTGTATCCCAGCAAGGCCCTCTCGTAGAATGCATTTACACTGTCGCCGATCACCATATTGAAGGCAACATCTTCGTAGGTCTCATCCAGCACCAAGATGCCCTGGTCGAGCGTGACGGCAAAGCCTGCCGCTTCATCCGACATCTCGCTTTCATTTGAATTCGTATCAACCGCCGTTACCGTGTAGTAATAATATGGTACATCCCCCTGCACGGTCGAATCTACAAGCGTCGTGTCGGTAACTGCCCCGGATAGAAGATCATAACCGGAACCTGATTCCTCGCTTCTATAGACGTTATAGTAGTCAAGATCAGCCACCTGACTGGCAGCCCAGTCCAGCTTGATTTTGTAGGTTCCGAAAGGATCGGCCACCAATCCGGCAGGCGGCAAGGGGACGACCCTGGGGGCAATGGAGACCTCCTGGTTTGAGATACTCTCGAAACCGTCAGTATTTACTGCAGCCACGACTATGTAATAGGTGGTGTTCGTCTGCAGGTTAAAAAGCGTGTCGGCCGGACCGCTAATTTGATGTAGGCTGTCGTAACTTCCGCTTGAAGTGCCAAAATAGACGTTGTAGTGGTCGACGTTTTCCGCGGGGTGATTCTCCGACCAGCTTAAATAGATGGCGTCACCATCTCCCGCGTCCTGGGCCCGCAGGTTCTCCACGGACGAAGGAGAATTGCCCAAGGTCAGTACCGCAGCCAGACAGAGTCTTACGATTTCCCCCATGTAGCCGAAGTCCAGGCTATCGATTATGTCGTGGCCGTTATGATACCCGCCGGTCGTGATATTTTCGTACATGAAAACTGCATCATAGCCCCACTGGTAGAAAGAATAATGATCGCTGCCCGAGCTCTGGCCCCTGTAGTGCGGCTCCAGATAGGTGTAAGCACTCGCCATGTCGAGCATGAAGTTCACCCAGCCGGCTGCCCCCGGATCTCCGAAAATGGAGACATCGGGGGTCGAGTAGGGGTTGTGTCCGATCATGTCACAGTTGACCATCAGCTCCACGTTGGCGCCTTGATTGTACAGATGCTGGGCGAAAACGAAACTCCCCACCAGGCCCTGCTCCTCCTGGGCAAAGGGGACGAACATCACCGTCACCGGCAGGGGATTCTGGACCAGGATTCTGGCCAACTCCAGGGTGTAGGCGGTTCCGGTGGCGTTGTCGTCGGCGCCGGGAGCCCAGACGAAAGGATCGTTGTCACCGTACACCACGGAATCGTAATGCCCTCCCACCACGATCACCCTGTCGGGCCTGGCTGTTCCCTCAATCGTTGCCACCACGTTCCACTGATCCGAGTCGTAATGGTAGTGCTGAAGCCACAGGCTGTCAAAGCCGAAGCCGGCCATCTTCTGGTAGAGCCAGTCTCTAGCCGCCACGATGGAGTCAGAGTAGGAATAGCGTGTTTGGAAATCCTGCAGCCTCTGAACCCAGGCGTACAGAGAATCTTCAGAGACCAGATTCAGCAAGGCCTCGATGTCCGGGGAATACGCCACACCAGCCCGCGGAAACACTCCGGGAGGGTTGTACTCTAAAGGTATCGATGTGCGGCGAATTGGAAGGACATTGTATCCCAAATTGGTAAGTTGAGAAACCTTTTCGCCGGGAGCTTTGAGAAGTTGCCATTCGGCGCGTTCCAGGAGAACCTGTCCGTAAGCATCCAGATGAATTTTGCCAACTGCATCGGCCGGGACTCTCGCCCGCGATACCAGAAAGTATTCCCCCGACCAGGGCTGCTCATCGATAACCTCGTACTTCAGACCAGCGGCGTTCAGTCGATCTAATTCAGCGCTCTCGTATTCTGCCAGCACGAAGCCCTCGAACCTGTGAAAGGCGGTTACTCCCAGCGACTGGGCCTCGGACCAATCAGCCGGCTCAGCCAGATCCAGCTTGATCAGGACCGGCTCACCGAAAGCTCGGGCGGGGATCAGAAGGGCAACAGAGATTGAGAGAAGCAGACCGAAAACGATAGATCTGTAGCTCATGACTACCTCCTGGTTTGATCCCCTCTTCGCCCCTGACTCCCTACCCTAAGTTACGCAAGAAGTGCCGCAACGTTCAAAGATATTGGCACCGAGGCGGCTGTCCCCTCAGCTTTGGATTCAGATTGTTGGGTGCAACCCCGTCGATACGACGAGGGATCAGCCGCTTATGATCCTTGATCCTCCGGAATTCGGATAAGCTACTTTCATACTAAGGCAACCACTCCCACCGACCCCGGCCCCATGAACCGAAGGTCAGCCGAGCTCCAGGCAGACACGATAGAGAGACCCAGGTGTGACCTATTCTGACACCATAAAAAATCATTGAAATCGCCGGTTCTTCGTTATATTATATGTGTCCAACAGACTGGAACAAACCGGAATCAGACCATGCATTTGGCCGGGTGATCCATGATTAGCGATCGATATCAGATCGTCCAAGAGATTGGCTCGGGCGGGATCGGGAAAGTGTTGAAGGCAGTCGACCGCCTCGAAGGCACCACCGTCGCCTTAAAGGTGCTCTCGATCCTCGAACCGGAACACATCCAAAGGTTCAAGAACGAGTTCCTTCTCCTGAGGAGGCTGGATCATCCAAACATCGTGCGGGTATACGACTTCGGATTCGGATCCGCCGGAGAGCCGTACTTCAGCATGGAGTATGTCGAGGGACAGGAGTGGAACGCTTTTCTTCGGCCTCTGGATTACTCCAGATTCTGGCCCGTTATCCTTCGCATCTGCAGCACACTGGATTTTCTGCATTGCAAGCGAATCATTCACGGGGATCTTAAGCCGTCCAACATTCTGATCACCACCTCATCCCAGGGGGAGGTCATTCCGAAATTCACCGATTTCGGCTTTGCGGAGCTGGGGAGGCCGGAGGAATCCGCCTGGTGGAAAGGAACCGTCTGCTATCTGGCGCCGGAGATCATAAGAGGCGAGAAGTACGGCCACCAGTCAGATCTTTATTCCCTGGGGGTTCTTATCTACGAAAGCGTTTTCGGAAGGCGACCCTTTGAGGAAGAAGAGCTGATGGAACTGGCCAAGAGCCACCTGGAAAAAGAAGTGGTTATTCCCAATGATCCATCGGTTCCCCGGGGACTGAAAGACCTTATCCTGAAGCTGCTGGAAAAAGACCCAATGGACCGCTACTTCTCAGCAGACGATGTGGCGAGACAATTGGAGAAGATTTCCGGGCTCTCCCTCCCGGATAAGGATTCGTCCCTGGCAAGGAGTCTTATTTCGTCGGGCGATTTTACGGGCAGAGAAAGCCAACTCTCCGCCCTTAAAGAAACTTTCCGCCAGGCCTCTACTCAGGGGAAAACTCTGGTCCTGCTCTCCGGCGAGTCGGGTGTAGGCAAAACCCGGCTGCTGCAGGAGTTCGGCGCGTGGGCCGAACTGGAGGGAGCGCTCGTGGCGCGCATTGCTGCGGCGCGTGCAAGCTCAATCAGGACATCTCTGGAGAGCACCCTGGGTCTTCTGGAGACCTCCAGCTCTCCCACGATCTTGGTAATGGAGAACCTGGAGCAGGCAGACGACTTGTCATTCGAGCTAGTCTGCGATTCAATCCGCCAGGCAGCAAACAAGAAGGGACTTTTCTGTATGACCGTCAGAAACGATCTTACTCGTTCGGAGAAAGACAAGCGCGCCCGTTACGTGGAAGATGAGATCAAGTCCAGATTTCCAGAACAGGTCCGGGTACTCAAACTGGAGAGGCTCTCAGAGGGCGAGCAGAAGCAACTTGTCAGTTCCATGTTCACCTGGAAGGAAAAGGGCAGAGAGATACTTGAGGTGATGCACAGGAAAGCCGAGGGCAATCCCATACTGATCAGACGACTGTTGGAGTCTCTGGCTGACGATGATCGCTTCGGTAGACAGAACGGTGGCTGGACGGTTCAGCTGGAATTGATAGAGGGGGCCGCGGCACCCCGAACATTGACAAGAAACATCGAGGATCGCCTCAATCGTCTCAATCAGGACGAGTTGAATCTGCTTGAGCTGGCCTCGGTGCTGGGGCTGGAATTTCAGATTCATATGCTGGAACAGCTGTCTGGGCTTGACCCCGGCACCTTCAACAAATGTGTACAAAATATCCTGGCCGAACGCATTCTGGTGCCGTCCGAAGCCGGGTCCGACAGCAAACGGATCCGTTTCCTCAACGGCTTCAGCCGGGATTTAATCCACCACCGGATAGACAGCTCAAAGGTACAGGGACTCCATCGGTCCATAGCAACATATCTGGAACAGAGGTGCGTTTCCGGGCCGGAGAATTACGCGGACCAACTGGCTGAGCATTACTATCGAGCAGCCGACAATGAACTTGCCCTGAAGTATGCGGTTCTGGCCGCGGAAACCACGGAGAACTTAGCCGATAGGGCCCGGGCCATAACGCATTATCTGCGAGCCCTGGAACTCTGGGAAGATTCCTCTTCTCCGCACGCTATGCCCAAGGATAAGCTCTTGAGGAGCCTGGGAAACCATTACGAGGCTGACGGGCGCTACAAGGAGAGCATACGATGTTTCCAGGAGGCCCTGGATCTGATAAAACGCGGAAAAGCGGTCGGCCCGGATGCCGTGCGGACCCTCACGAGAATGGCCCGCATCTATGGAAAGACTGGAAAGCACCAAGAGGCTTCGAGCCTGTTGCACAAGGCCTTGGAGATTACCTCCCAGAGGGAATCGTCCGAAGAGTATCTTTCGGTGCTCATCGATTTGGCCTGGGAGAAAAGAACCACCTGCGAGTACGAACAGGCGCTTGGCTACCTGGAGCAGGCCATTTCGGCACTGCAGGAGCGGCTACCCTCGAAGGAAGCAGGCGCCGCCTTCAACTGCATGGCAGGGGTCTACTGGTCGCTGGGAGATTACGCCAGGGCCCTGGAGAATCTGTCCCAAAGCCTAGATGTTTTCGAGCAGCTGGGAGACGTCGAACAGATCGCCGACTGCTACATTGCCCGGGGTTTGCTGCTGAGAAGCAAGGGACTGCCAAACCAAGCCCTTGAGGATTCGCAGAAGGCGCTGGCGCTGGTGGAAAAGCTCTCCGACCCGTACAGGCTGTCTGTGCTGGAGAACAACCTAGGCATCATTTACATGGACCTGAATCGGTGGGACAGCGCCCTGGAATGCTTCTCCAAGAATTCCGAACTCAAAAGGCAGCTTTCCGATCTCAAAGGCCTTGCTCTTTCCCACAACAACATTGGCCTCATCTACCTGAAGAAGGGGCTCTTTGATAGGAGCTTCGAGCAGTTCACCTCTGCCCTCAAATCGTTCCAAGAGCTCCGGGATAGAAGCGGCGCAGCCTTGGTTTATCATAATCTTGCGGACCTCCACAGATGCAAGCAGGAGCACGGAAAGGCGGCCCGCTACCTGGAGAAGAGCCTGAGAACGGCCGGAGAAATCGGCGAGGAAAGCAGGCTGGCCGACTGCCTTTTGCTTTCGGGAAAGGTCGCCATGGAGCAGTCTGAGCTGGCTCAGGCCGAGGAAAGTCTTGATCGTGCTGCGCATCTTTATGCCAAAGGCAGGAACAATCTTGGGGAGGCCGAGGCACAGTTGGCTTTGGCCGAGCTGTCCCTGCGAAGTGGAGACCTGGATCGGGCAAAGGAGTGTCTGGGAAAAGTCCAGCTGTTCACCCAATCCGCTGATAACAAGTGGATTGGAGGATACTTCAGCAGGGTCTCCGCCCAGCTTTCGAAAAGCCGGGGTGACCGGGAGGGCTGCCTGCAGAATCTGCTCCAAGCTGTAACCATTTTCAAGACACTGGGGGCCAGGCATGAGCTCGCCAAGAGCTATCTTGAGCTGGGTAAAGTGAAGCTGGAAACCGGCAGGACCAGGGAAGGGAAGGCCTTCATCTGTGAGGCTTTGAGCGTCTTCGAGAAATCCGGGGTCGAAGCTCAGGTGAAGGAGGCCAAAGCGCTGCTTGCTACGGTCAAAGATGCCCCGCATCTGGAGAAAGAAAGGGTCCGGACGTTTTACAGGCTGGCGGACATACTGAACAGCGTCTGGGACACGGAGGAACTACTGACCAAAGCCTTGGAGCTGGTCATAGAGCTACTGAACGCAGAGAGAGGGGCCATCATACTGTATTCTGAGAGAGACAAGAGCTTCGAGGTCAAGGTTTCTCGCGGCCTGGAACCGGAGACTTCCGAGGATGCCATCGCTATAAGCCGGCGCGTTTTGACGGACGTCATCAAAAGCGACTCGCCCCTGATCGTGGATAACGCGACCAGCAATCCGCAATTCGCCAGAAGTGAAAGCGTGGTCATGTACAACATCCTCTCCATTCTTTGCGTTCCCCTGAGAACCGGAAACCGGCTTATCGGGACGGTTTATCTGGATCATCGAAGCCTTCCTGCCGTCTTCTCCTCGGAGGACGTAGATTTTCTCAAGGCTTTCTCCAGCCTCATAGCCACCGCCATAGAGAAAAGCGAACTCTACGTCAGGGCGCACGAGCAGATCTTTCAGTTGAAAGGGGTGCTACAGCAATACTACCAGTACCCCCACATCGTTGGGAAGAGCGCAAAGATGCTGGAGATATTCAATCTGGTGGAGAAGGTGGCCGACTCAAAAACCAGCGTCCTGGTTTTCGGGGAAAGCGGCACCGGCAAGGAGCTGATCGCCCATCTGATACATGAAAGAAGTCAAAAAGGCGAGGGTCCTTTCGTTAGGGTCAACTGCGCTGCTCTGCCTGAATCCATCTTGGAGAGTGAGCTTTTCGGCATCGAGGAAAAGGCTGCCACCGGGGTCGGTTTCAGAAAGGGAAAGTTTGAGCTGGCACACGGCGGAACCATCTTCCTGGACGAAATCGGAGACATGAGTCTATCCGTGCAGGCTAAGGTTCTCCGCGTCCTGCAGGAGAAGGAATTCGAGAGGGTGGGCGGACAAAGGCCCATCAAGGTGGATATCCGGATAATATCGGCTACCAACATGGATCTGCAGAAGAAGGTGGAGAACGGGACATTCAGATTAGACTTGTTCTATCGCCTAAACCCCATTGTCATCAACATCCCTCCGCTTCGAGAAAGAAAAGATGATATCCCTTCGCTGGTTCAATACTTCGTAAAGAAGTATGCTGAAGAGAACGGCAAGCCGGAGATCAAGGTGACTAAGAAGATCCTCACAGCCGTCCAGAACTACAGCTGGCCAGGCAATGTCAGAGAATTGGAGCATCTCATCGAAAGGGCGACCCTGTTGAGTGAAAACGGGGAATTTCCTCAAGAACTGTTGCCCCAAGAGGCTCAAGTGGAGAGGGCATTGATCAACCTGGACAGATACGGTAAGCTCCAGGAAGTCCTCGACTGGGTGGAGAAGAGATGGATCGCACAAGCCCTGGAAAGAAACAGATGGAACCAAGTTAGAGCTGCCCAAGAATTGGGCTTGAACGAGACCACCCTGAGAAGACGAATAAAGAAACACAGAATCAGAAAGCCGGGCAAATTCAAATCGTCGTAAATGACGATTCTCTTCCGCACTTCCTTCCCTACCAACAAATTACACCGAATGGTGGGAAACACCGCCAAGGAGCGACTCGGCAAAAACGCCGTTCGCCCTAACTCTTTCTATTGACTACGGTTGCTGACGGCATTGTCTGTATTCGTCATTATTGACCAATCCATTTCATGTTGGCTCGCCGGGCCGGGTGGCTCGGCTTCCCGGTAAGTCTCTGCGGGACAGAGAATAACGTGCCATCCTGCAATTCGGGCACTCCGTTTGCAATACAATACGCATTAAGGAGTCCTAACTCTCAAACGCGGAGGTAGCCATGATTGTCAGATCAAGCTGTTGCAGTGCTCTTGTCTTGATTGTGGTAGCCCTTGCTTTCCTGCTGGCATGCTTTCCCGGCAGCATTGTTCGCGCCGATGGCGCGGGCGGCCAGTGGCCGGCGCAGAGCTCCACGGAGCCCGACGGCGCTGCCGACGGCGACACAGATGATGAAATCGTCGCCATGATCACTATTGCCGTCACCCTGCAACTTATCCTCTAATTGCAGCGCGAGGGAACATGGCACGAACTGCAGATAACACGCAGGAGGTTTACAAGGAGTTGAGCAAGGCCATCCAATCTCCCTTCAATCTAGTCTTGGAGGGAGAGAGCGAGGTAGGCAAGGAGTATTTCGCGCGCCTTATTCATCAAGAGCGGAACTGGGGCGGCGAATTCGTGGTATACGATTGCGAGCAAACGGACCAGAAGCAGTCAGACATGGTCAAACAGTTTACTTCGCCGGTGTTCCTGCCTAGACTGAGACGATCTGGCATGAGGGATACGTTCTTCATCAGAAGACTTGACCTTCTGAAGGGGCACCTCCATGCTCAAATGTCGGATTTTTTCGAGGGGTTGGCCGAGGGAGGTGATTTTACTCGAAAAGAACTGCTCAGCTTGGGGATAATCGGTTCGGTGCAGGCCGGGCGACACAGGGACCTGGCGGACAGCGTTCATCTCAACAGGTTCCTGGACATCCTCTTTTGTCTGAGGATCAAGATACTTCCTCTCAGAGAGAGAAAGAGGGAAATCCCCAGGTTGGTTGAGACGTTCATCTCTTTTTTCAACCAAGAGCGAAACAGAAGAGTAGACGGAGTCGCACCGGACGCACTGGAGATTTTGCTGCGCTATGACTGGCCCAACAATGTGTGCGAGCTCAGGACGGAGGTCGAGCGAGCCATCACGTTGACCAAGGATCACCATCCCATCAGACCGGCGGCGCTCTCCGAGCGCCTGGTGGACTCCACCTGGAGGATACGCTCAGGACATTGAAAATGACAAAAGTAGACCGGTTGTTCCTTATTCTAAATCTTCTGAAGCGCAAGGGTGGACTTACGGCCTCGGACCTGGCCAGCGAGTGCAGGGTTTCTGAGAGGACCATTTACAGGGACATTGAGGCGCTTTCCGAGGCCAAGATCCCCATTTCCTTCGACGACGGATTCAGACTTCGAGCCGATGTGTTCCCGCCATCTCTGGATCTCACCATGGATGAGATGCTGGCCATCTACGTCGGAATGAACTCCGATCCGGTTCAGTCGGTAGGCTGTTTCAAGGAGGCGGCACAGCGAGCGCTGTCCAAGATCGAATCGTTGGTGCCCGAGCGCATCAACGGCGATTACGAGGCCGCCAAGAAGCACGTTGCAGTTCAGCCGGAAAGGGCTCGGTCACATGAAGGTGCGGCAATCATATTCCAGCTCATGAGACAGGCCATGTGGCCGAAGAAGAGGATCAAGCTCCATTACGTTTCACCTATGTCCGCCGAGGTGGTGGAGCTAACGCCCAAGGCGTTGCTGTACAAGAAGGACGGCTGGTACCTGGCCGGGCTGGCGCAAAAGCGGATAAGGTACTTCCGCTTGGACATGATAAGAAGCGTCAGCATTCTCTAAAGGTCGGCTCATCCTCTTCCGGCGGGAAAGGGATCCCTTCCGCAGGAGACTTCAGGAGAAGCCGTCGAGGGGAGCATTCGCGCCCCTGGGTCGGCTGAGGCGGAGCTTTATGCCCTCAGGTGGCCGCCGACTCCGCTCCGGGCGGGAGACCATCCCGCACAGGTGCATTGGCCATTGAGGGCACTTAAGCTGGGAGCGGGCGAAAAAAAAGTCTTGGGCAGGCCCCGCCCTTTCTTGCCTGCGTCCTCCACAACTCCCCAAAAGTGAACAGACCACTCAAGAGGAGTTGCTCTCCTGCGTCCTCGTCCATGCGGACGGGGTGGCACAGCCTCATCTTGGGGGCCATTGACTTGCCGGGTAATGGTTCGACTGCGAAACTCACTCGCGCACTCGAGGCGATAAGTCCGGCTCACCCGTCACCTGAGCTGATGACCGAACCGGCAGAACCGTGGAGGTTCAAGAGGTCATCGCCTCTGCCCGCCTCACTTTCCCTCTCTTGAATTTTCAGCACTGGCGCTGAAATCCGCCTTGTAGACGACATCGTTTCCAAAAGTCCATTTCCGGGGAAAGAATCCGGTCCCTTCGTTGATTTCTTCGATGTCGTTTATGGCGTATTGAGAATAATCGCGGGTGCAGATCAACACGTAAACTGAAGCGGAACGGCGCCGGGATTCGCGCATCAGCCCGTCGAGGTAGGGACTTAGTTCGGCGCCGGGGCCACCCAGGTAGGGGACTTCCCGAGGCCAGATGAAGAAGAGCTTGCTGCGGACATTGGTCACAATGATGTCGTTTGCGCCCAGGCTCTGCTGAAGAAACTTCAGGCTGGGCCTGTTTCGGTTACCAGGCTGTTCCATCGCCGGAAAAGATCCGGACCTGGTCCCTTGGTATATGCTGGCGGCGGAGAGAAACTGAATGCACCAGAACGAAGAGGTGCTCAGGACGGCAAAAGCCAAAAGCAGCCCGCCGGCTTTCCTTGGTGAGAGCTCGCTCCGGACCCTGAAAACCAAGGATACTGCAATTAGCAAAAGGAAGGGATAAAGGGGCGAGGTGAAACGCGATCCCATCGGGTCCAGTCGAGTGACCGAAGTGATAACGATCAACAGCAGGCCGTAAAGCACGATGTAAGAGAGCACCAACTTCTGAGGCCTCAGGGAGCGCCGAAAGGCCCGTGAGGAGAAAAGCAGCTTTGCCAGAAGAAAGACGAACACCAGCAGGCTGCAGAGGATGATAGTTCCCAGCCAGAAAACGGGTGAACCAAGTGTGCCTTTCTCCGTGATCCCAGGGAAAAAGAACACATAATTATCGAAGGCAAGATTCATGGTGAAGAAATCGCGGTAGACCGCGGCAAAAAAGAGAAGGAGTTGATCCAACGCCGAGTATGGGGAAGGGACGCTCTCTCTTGCCGCGGTTCCCAGATACGAATGGGCCATCAGCAGGTTGATCAAGATCGGAACAACGGAGATCGGCAGGAAGATCATAAGCCTTCTTATCCGGTCGGCCGTCCGGTCAATACGGGAGAAAAAAAGTATTGCCAGAGCGCCGGTGGCGACCAGCGAGAGTCCGATAAAGCGGGCGAGGAAAGCGGCACCGGCGAAAACCGCGCATGCGATCAAGTACTTGACATCTGCACCCCTGCCGGCTTGAACATAGCGAGTCAGCGCGAGCAAGAACAGCAGGGAAAGCATGATGTACATTGTCTCTGACCAGCAATAGCAGAAGGTGTAGACCACCGGGGCAAAGAACACTAAGGACATGGCACTCAGATGGGCCGTGAATTCCCCTTGAATCTCCAGTCCCACCAAAAAGAGCGCAACTACCGAAACCACGAAGGAGATAATCGAGATTAAACGAGCAGCAGCCACCCCTCTGTCAGACCCGATAGACGGGATCGTGGCGATACTCAGGGGGTACAGCATCGGAGCATGGGGAAAGATTCTCCCGAAGGCTTCCTCCACCTTCCCCTGCTTCAAGTTGTGGGCCGTAGCCAGATATCTTTCGGAGTCGAAGCTTACCCCCATGCCCGAAGAGGTCATAACGTAGATCACCACCAGGGCGACAATGGCGTAGGCTGTTCCGAATAGTACTCTCCGGTCTCGGATTGCTCTCTTCAGCGGCTTGATGAACACCTTGAGCCGAACCTCCTTGGACGATCATTCCGCAACGTTCTGTCGCGGCACAGATATTGACCCTTGGATCTCCGGCATTCCCAATTTAATCACTTCCCTATCCCCAGTCAACCCGCGAGAGAAGCTAAGTCGCTTCATTTGCCGGGCCGGCGGCGAAATTCCCGCCGGAGGCAGCTTCAGTACAGCCTCCTTTTCCAACATTGCGCGTCCTTCGGGAGGCGCACCGCCGTTAAGAGGGCAAAAAACAGCCCGTGTGGAGAGCTTCCTTTGCTCAAAGTCCCGGGCCATAGGATTATCATCATACAAACACAGGAGGGACAGCGGCGGGAGTTGACAGAGAAGAGGATGGGAAAGCTTGCAGGCTCAGGCGGCTTAATCGGGTCAAAGCATGGCGTATTGGGGGCCGGGGTAAGATGCTAAAGTTTGCGCGAAACGCGACCGACACCTGAGGCTTTCGGTGGGACTCCGCCCCAGTTGGCCCACGTCGAGCCGGCGACTAGTCTCCGAATTGCAGCGAGAGAGAAATCGTGTGGGTACTGCCCAAATCACCTCGGGGAACAAAAGCGTAATCCAGCCGGTAGGTTGGGCTGCCGGTCACTATCACTCCCAGCCCGAAGCTCAAGTTCGAGCCCGGACCCAGGTCGGACCGACCGCCGTAACCTGCTCTGGCAGCGACCACGTTCCGGTAGGTGTACTCCGTGCCGAAATGCACGCTGCTTTTGTTGTCCGAGGGCATGTAGAAGTACATCATCAGACCGAAAGGATTTCCGGCCAGGCTGTCTACGTAGGTAGCCCCGAACTTGAAGAGCCTGGGAAGTCCGTAAGACTCCGATACGAACCTTACCTCCTGCCCCACATTCTGAATCGCTCCGCCCAGGTATACCTTGCCCATCGGGGTTCTGTAGAGCCAGCCGAAATCTGCGGCGAAGGCGTCTGCGTGCTCGTTCTCGATTTTTTCGCCGATGTATTTGACGCTTCCCCCGAGGAGGACGTTGCCCGTCGGTTCTATGGCATAGCTTAAGGTAACTGCCACGTCGCTGGCGCCGAATTCCGAGGTAGGTTCTCCGAGTTCGTCTCTTCCCTTCAACTCACCCATGTGCAGGTAAGCCACACCCGCTCCCAAGACCCCC
>CAYFQZ010000554.1:0-16412 GCA_964345305.1 uncultured Ignavibacteria bacterium
TCATAAGCCTTCTTGATATCGTCTGTCATGACCCTAGATCTCCTTGATTTTGAAGTTGTCTTCAGCACCGCAAAGCAGTTCCCATCCACTGGGTCTCGTATGATAGCTAAGCTTCACCCTTTTCGCAACAGTAAAAGTCAACTCAAACCGTGGTAAGCCTTCTCTGCCTCCTCTTCAAGTACAGCCAGACAGCTATCTGGACCACGATTATACCCAGAGAATCCGCCAGAAAGTCGAAGACGTCGCAGCTCCTTCCGGGGACGAGCTTCTGATGAAGCTCGTCGGTAAGGGCGTATGCTATCCCCACGAAGCACGACAAGAGAAAGACGTGCCTTTTCAAAAACTCCTTTCCGGAAGTGAAAAGGGCCAGAAAAAGCAGAAACGAAAAGACGGCGTATTCAAGAAAGTGCAAGACCTTGTCTCCAAGCCTGAAGCCTAGAGTCGGTGCGGCCGTCGGGATAGCGGAGGCAGCGAAGATCAGCAGGGCATAGAAGAGCGCCAGATATCTGTAAGGAAAAGGGGTTGTCGTCATCAATATCAGCCCTCGCGGTCAAACGCCTGTCAAGATACTGCTCTGATCGTCCGAATGCAATGGCTATTTGGGACGATCACATCCTCGGTGGTGACGGGGTGAGCGTGGGGCACGATCTTGCCTCAATGAATCGGCAGGATCAGACAAAAGGATTGCTGCGGATTGGCCCATGCTGTCCAGGCGGCATCATTGCGGATTTTTTTCGACAGGTCGATCAGGCCTTTTTCAGCTTCTGAAATTCCTTGGTGAGGCGGTCGGCACTTCGCTTGTCTCCTCGCTCCAGGGCCTGTTGTATGCCTTCCTTAAGCTCCTTCATCCTTCTGTTCTTTCTCAATCTCTCCAGTGTGGAAAGGTAATCCTGCAGTTGAAGCGACAGTTCCGCAGGCCCCAGGTCAATGCTGGCTACCTGCAGGATCAGCTCTTTGGTCCCCTGTTTCTGCGTCCTGTCCAGGAGAGCTGACGGCGCGGTCTTGGGATGAGCTGAGAGAAGCTGAAAGATCTCCCTGCGCTCCGAACTGGAGAAATCCTCAGGGTTCAGTTTCTCGGTGGTCAGCTTCAAGAGTTCGCAATCTTCCATGAGAATCCTCAGGATGCCTGTCTCGATCTCCGCCCCTCGGTCCGGCGCCGGAGTTTCATGCTTGCTCGCCCTGGAGTCTGCGGTCGCTGGTCGGCGGAGGGTGGACCGGGACTTTTTGCTCACCAGCCTGAGAAGGGAAGGCTCTTCAACCTTGAAGGTCTGAGCGACTTTCTTGATGAAGAGGTTTCGCCGGATATCGTCCGTGATCCTTGCCGCCGTTTCGCCCAGGTCAAGGATGACCTTCTCCTGTTCCCGTATGGAGAGCTCCCGGAAGTCCCTCCCCAGGGTTTCGTACTTGAAGTCGATAAAGGACCTGGCCATCCTTATTTTTTCGTTTGTGGCATCCACCCCGAATTCGCGCACGAAAGAGTCCGGGTCTTGACCCTGTTTCAAGGCCACCACAAATACCTCCACCCCTTCGCTGAATAGCAGATCCACGCTCCGAAACGTGGCGGATTGTCCCGCAGAGTCAGCGTCAAAGAAAAGGAAAACCCCTTCGGCATATCGCGAAAGAAGTCTGGCCTGATCCGGGGTGAAGGCCGTGCCGGAGCAGGCCACCACGTTCTTTATTCCGGCCTGGTACAGGCTGATAAGATCGACGTTTCCTTCCACCAGTATGGCAGTGCTCTCCTGCCTGATGGCATCCTTGGATAGATTCAGACCGTACAGTATCTTCCCCTTCTGATAAATGGGCGTCTCCGGTGAGTTGAGATACTTGGGCTGGTCTTCGTCCTCTAGAACCCGGCTGCTGAAACCAACTACCTTTCCGGACAGATTGAAGACCGGAAAGGTGATTCTGTTTCTGAAGCGATCATAATATCCTGAACTCTCAGTTCTTGGCACTGCCAACCCGGCCTGGTTCAAGGTATCCTTCTCTATCCCTTTGGTCTGCGCGTACCTTATCAACCCCTCCCACTCTGCCGGGGCATAACCCAAAGAAAAGAGCTTCTGTGTCTCCGGGCTGAATCCTCTTTTGTTCAAGTAATGCCGCGCTTTTCTACCGGGCACCATCCGGTGCAAGTTCTTGACGAAGTACTCCTTTGCCACCTGGTTTGCATAATACAGCTTGTCCAGTTGCTTTTCTCTTTTTGCGTCGAAGCTTTCTCTGGGCAGCGGTATGTTGGCTCGCTTGGCCAGAAACTTCACCGCCTCCGGGAAGCTCAGCTTCTCGTGCTTCATCAGGAAGCTGATGACGTTGCCTCCCTCTCCGCAGCCGAAACAATAGAATATCTGCTTGTCCGGAGTGACGGTGAAGGAAGGAGCCTTCTCGGAATGGAAAGGGCAAAGTCCCACGAAGTTCTTTCCCCGCTTCTTCAGCGGGACGTATTCTGAGATCAAATCCACCACATCGTTGGCATCCCGGATTTGATCAAGCAGGCTCTCAGAAAAATGTCCGGCCATATTGACTTTAAGTTTCTGGTGAATGCCCCTGTAGAATTTCGAGCTTTCTTCCCTGCGGCGACTTTGTCGGCCGCGACCTTCACTCTTCGGTCGACTACCTCAGATCCTTCTCCGTCTCCATCTTCTTGACCAGATGATAAAGGCACTCCTCGGGATTCTCCACTCCTTTCAGGCAGAAGAGATGCCTTCGTACCGGAGAGATCTTCTCTCCCTTTTCCACCACGTCCAGAAGGCAGCCGTTCTCGCACATCATGCACTTCTCGGGCTGACAGTCCAACTCTGTGCCGGTGTTTTTGGCCACCAGGGCCTGACTCACGCCGAAGGAGGATTCTTTCTCTTTGTGTTGGAATTCCACGTACCTGATCTTGTCCAGCACTATCCTTCCCCTGTCGGCTCTGAGCCTGCCCTGGAATTCAACCTCGTCTCCTTTGGCGAATTTCACGTTCTGCTGGGTTCTCCTGCTGACGCTGACGAAAATGTGATCTTTGAAAAAGACTCTACCTAAGTATCCTTCCGCGAAACTAATCAGAAAACCGGGAAAGCTCAATGTCTCCTTTGATCCGAACCTGATCTTTCTGAAATGCGGCTTGACCGATTTGACCGTTCCGGAGAACTCCACCCATTTTCCACACGTGTCGCGCAGCCATTCCTCAAATTCCTCCAGTTCCCTTTCGAATGTCCCGTACTGCTCCGCATCGAGGAGAGTCTCCGGTTGATAGTTGATCTTCTCGTCGAAGTAGTGCTTGCACGAGAAGCAGCCTCTTCCCACGTGCTGGTATTTCTTGGGACAGGAATGACCCTTATTCAGCAGATGGCATTTCCACAGGAAATAGATGCACCCCTGGGGAAAACATTTCTTCTCCTTCAGCACGTGATGGACGGACACGTTCTTCTCAAAGCGGAAGTGCGCCTGGTGAGAGCATCGAAAGACGTCCTGCCTTTTGTACTGATTGATGAGGACCTTTGGCATGGCACCATCTCGGGGAGGTTTGTTCGAGTCCGCTCAATTGTAAATCATTCCAAGCCCCTTGTCAACTCATTTTAAATACCTATCCAGATGAGATATCATTTGGGCAGTCAGGACCGCTGCGGGGCCGGCGGCCAAAGCCTCTGCCATACGAAGAATTGAGAAGGGCTGGGACCGCGGATATTCGACCGGCCAAGCGTCCTCCGGCAAAAGAACGAGAAACAATGAACCAAAGCCGTAGGAAATTCAGGCTACTTGTGTTTTTTGGGCTTGCCTGGATACCATCCCTTTTTCAAGCGCTCTTCTTGCTCCAGGAGCTCACGGATGCTCCAGAAGAGGAAGATGCCCGTTACGCCGAGCATGCCTGAAACAAGGTTGCTCTCTGCAAGCAGGGAAAAAGTCACGCAGACAAGCCCGGCGACCAGAAAGAACGGCCAGGCTCTGGCTCCCCAATGATATTCGACCTTGACAACGAGAACGTGGAATACCGCGATGAGCAGTAATGCGACAGCACCCAGTGCCAACCCGAAAAGGTTCATATTTCTCCCCCGGCAGGGCCCCGAAGTGAGTCACTGTGAGTGGACAAATCGCCGAGTAAGATTCTTCCAGCGTCTCGAGCCGCCGAATTCTCCCACCCCTGCCGCGCAGGCATGACCTTAGACGGGCGCGAGAAGTGGCCCAGACCGAAACCGACTGATCGCTCTCCTTTCATTTTGCCTTCCCAACTCCCTTCGCCAGTATGTGAGCCTGCCTCAGAGGTTCGGGGATTCTGTATCTCGGGCTGCATTGAAGCACCATTTCCACTGCTGTCTGCGCCGACATTCTATGCCCCGGAGTCACGAAAACCGGATTTCTCCCTTCTCTGGTTCTCACCACGGCTCCGATTGCCCGCCTGTCCTTGCCTTTCACAAGGAGACAGGCTCCTTTGTTCATAGATAAAGCAGGGTGCTCCTTCCACAGCGGCGTCCTGGAGCAGGCCACGGTGGGAATATCGAGCAGAACACCTAAGTGACTTGCCAGACCCAACCCTCTGGGATGAGCGACTCCCCGTCCCGGAAACATTATCAAGTCCGGTTTTTCGATCTTATTCAACGCTGAGAGAACAGCTGGCCCAGCGCTGAAGGCGAAGAATCCAGGGATGTAGGGGAATTTGAGCTTCTTTCTCTGAAAGGACGTCTTTCGTGTTTCAAGTCCTGGAAACGAAAAGCTAGCGCAGCCTACGAAGACTTGGTCCTGTCCCCGGGAAAAGACGATTCCTATTCCCAAGACCGTCTCGATCTTGCCAAAATCGTCTTTCAGAAGAACGTGGTCTGAAAGTCTTCGCTGAATACGTTTCGCCTCTTCAAAAGAGACATCCCATGGATGGGAAACGAGCAACACGGAGGCGTACCTGTTCGTGCCCTCTTCCCCTTATCTTCCCCCTCTCCACATTGTGGAGAGGGGGCCAGGGGGTGAGGTCCGGTTAGAGCAATCTCAAGCTCCTCAAACCATCCAGCCTGTCTATCCCCAATTCCTGCGCAATCTTGACGGCTTGAGTGAATTCCTTTTGGGTGATTCGTCTATCCAGCGGAGAGTATTCGTCCGCCTTAAAGCAGGGATGGTATTGGTCCATCAAGTTGACATAGGTGTTCCGGGAGACATCTTCTGCGATAAACTTCATCGCCTGCTTGGTGCCGGCCAAATCCTCCGGCAATACCAGGTGACGAACCAGAAGTCCTCTCAGCGCAACGCCTCCTTCGTCCATCACCAGATCACCCACCTGGCGATGCATCTCCTTTATCGCCGCTCTGGCAGCACTGGAGTAGTCCTGGGCATTGCAGTATCTTCGTGCGATCCTGTCGTCTGAATACTTCAAATCCGGCATATAGATATCAACCATACCGTCCAGAAGCTCAAGCGTGGAGACCGAATCGTAACCTCCGCTGTTGTAGACAAGAGGAACGCGCAAGCCGTTCTCGACAGCAAGGGACAAGGCTTTCACGATCTGGGGCACCACATGGGTCGGGGTAACGAAATTGATGTTGTGACAGCCCATGTTCTGCAGAGACAGCATGATCTCTGCAATCTTCTTCTCTTCCACCTCATATCCCTGTCCCAGATGGCTGATGTCATAGTTCTGGCAGAAGACGCAGCTCAGGTTGCAGTTGGTGAAGAAGATGGTACCGGAGCCGTATCTTCCCACCAGGGGACGCTCCTCACCAAAGTGCGGCCCAAAGCTGGAGATTTGTGCCTTCTTCCCGGTCTTGCATTTTCCCTTCTCCTCCTCCAGCCGGTTCACCTTGCACTGGTGCGGACACATATCACACTTGGCCAGCCTGGCCCATAGAGATTCGATCCTCTCCGAGAGCTTTCCTTTTCCATGAAGTTTCAGATATCCAGCTTCAAATCTGTCGCTCTGCTTGTGGGCTCCCAAGTTCGCTCCTCATCCAGTATGTGAATTACCCGCCAGCCGTCCTGTCTCAGCCTTGCAGCGATGAACTTGCGATGGCACCTCCAGGGGAATCTCTCCGCGCAGACGAAGGCGGCTCTATGCTGGCAGGCGATCTGTTTTAGCCTCTCTATCCCTTTTTCGAATTCGGCAGTGTGCAGGTGCTCCTGGTAACCTGCATCTCTGAATCCCCCCAGCACGTCTCCCAGATAGAAGTACTCTATTCCTCTTCGTTGAAGCTCCGAAGCGAAGTTGTTTTTCTTGAAATGATCGAACTTTGAGACGGGGAATCTTCTAACGTCCACCACCGCTTTTATCTCAAACGTGTGGCAAAAGGAGATGAATTCTTCGATGGTGCGGGTGGACGTCCCGAGGCTGTAAACCGTTTCAGGCACGTTCTATCTATGCCGTACCTTCACTTTTCTTAGGCAGTTGTCGCAGAACTTATTTCCTTTTCTGTCTACCTCCGCCGCGCTGTCGGTAAGATACATCACGCACTTGGGGTTGCGGCAATCTGCAAATCCCCACAGATGCCCCAGCTGACGCACGCATTCCTTTAGTATCCGGGAGAACAGAACCTTCTGCTCGTCCAGCATCTCGTAATTCTCCCGTTTGAGCCGGAACAGAGATACCACAGCGGTCTTGCCCGCGCGATCCGCCTCTCCAAGGACGAAGTTCCGGGAAGGTATGTAGAGATCCTCATCCACCAGCCCCAACATCTTCTCTCCCGGCCCCGATTTCATGATCTCCAGTTTAGTCAGGATCACGGTGGAATAGTGCTGTCCCCTTTTCGGGTTGAAAGCCTCCTGCGGAACCTTTACTCCCTGCAGAATGTCCACACCCACGTTGAAATACGACACCAGCTGCGAGGCCAACTTGTTCACCAGAGAGTAGTCTAGTTCCCCCATGGGAACCACCACTATCTTATTGCGCTGGATGAACCTTCTTTGTGGACTCATGGTCTTAACGCGGCAAACGGAAACCTGTCTTCAATCGCCTTTCTCGCCAGGCCGATTCATACAGTTATACGTGCATTCGTGACCGCAGAGAGGACTGGCCTCGCTATTATGAGAATACGTCGTGCATGCCCTAACCTAATATCGTGCTCTTCCACCCACTCCTTGAAAATATAACGCTTCCCCTTCACATAATGTTATATAAGATATTCCAACCAATATGTCAATTGCTATTTTGAAGAGATGACTCGCGCCGTACATGCTCAACGACGAGTCTGAGCCTGACTGGGGTCGGGCAGAGTGAGCGGAAACGTAACTTTCGAGCTTCTTTGCGACGCGGCCATATCGGACGGCCCCTTGCCACATATTAGTTTGACAAAGATTTTGGACGCCTCTATATTGCAGTCCGTGATAGAACTCAACCGCGTTTCATACGAATATCCGCTGGCCCGGGGCCCGAGCGGAAACGGGGAGGACGGAAAGTCCATCCTGGCCTTAGACGACGTCAGTCTGCGGCTTGAGCAAGGAACGTCCGTTGCCATCATAGGCTCCAATGGCTCAGGCAAGACCACCTTGGTCAAGCTGCTTAACGCACTTCTTGTTCCCCAAAAGGGGGAAGTATGGATCGACGGTCTGAACACAAAAGACAAGCATTCCCAGAGGCTGATTCGCCAGAAGGTGGGAATGGTTTTTCAGAATCCGGACAACCAGATAATCTCCACCTCGGTGGAAAGGGAAATCGCCTTTGGCCTGGAAAATCTGGCTCTGCCTTACGATGAGATGAAAACGAGGGTCGGCAGGGCACTGAAATACTTCAATCTGGAGCAATACAGGAATCATCCGCCGCACAGGCTGTCAGGGGGAGAGAAGCAGAAGGTGGCCCTGGCTGCTGTGCTCTCCATGCAGCCAAACTACCTGGTGCTCGACGAGCCCACCTCCCTGCTGGATCCCCTGGGAAGAAGAGAAGTGCTTGCGCTGATAGAGATGCTGTGTGAGGAAAGAAACGTGACCGTGATTCACGTCACCCAGTTCCCGGAGGAAGCGGCAAGCGCAGATAGGGTGCTGGTGATGCACCAGGGAAGGGTAGTGCTGCACGGCCCTCCGGCAGACGTTTTCGGGCAAGAAGATCAACTGAACCAGATTGGGCTTGGCGTGCCGTTCCCCATGAGAATAGCCTCCGCATTAAGACGGAGAAATTGGACCGGGTTGGATGAATGTCTGACCATGGATGTACTTGTCGACGGCATCGTGGAGAACGTCAAACGCGGCAGGCAGAAGCCTGGGGCCGGGGGCGGTGGAGCTGTGGACGGTGGTCGGCGGTCGGTGGTCGGTAGTCGGTCGACCGTGGACGGGCCGCAGGCCTCCGTGATCGCACTCAATCGGGTGAGCCATCTTTACGATCAAGGCCTGCCCACCAAGAGGAAGGCGCTGGACCGAATAAGTCTTAAGATCAAAAAGGGGGAGTTCGTCGGTCTGATCGGGCCAACCGGATCCGGAAAGAGCACCCTGGTTCAGCATCTCAATGGGCTTCTTTTTCCCACTTCCGGCGAGGTGTGGATCGAGCAGGTGGGCCTGAAAGACAAGAATGTGGATTTCAGAAAAATCAGGAGGAAGGTGGGGCTGGTGTTTCAGTTTCCGGAGTTGCAGTTGTTCGAGGAGAGCGTTTACGATGATATCGCCTTTGGTCCGAAGAACCTGGGGCTTTCGGAACAAGAGGTAGACGGTCGGGTCAAAGAATCCATGAACAAAGTCGGGTTGGATTTTGAGCAATTCGCATCGCGTTCTCCCTTTCACCTAAGCGGCGGTGAGCAGCGAAAGGTGGCTATCGCAGGGATACTGGCTTTAAAATCCGAGATCTTGGTATTGGATGAGCCGACCTGCGGATTGGATGGAAAAAGCACAGGGGAAATCAAGACTCTATTGAAGGAGCTGAGCTCAAGTGGAGTCACCATAATCCTGATCTCGCACAACATGGATCTGATCGCCCAGCTAACGCAGAGAATCATCCTGTTGGACCAGGGCAGACTGCTTGCCTTCGAAGACAAAGAAGAGTTCTTCAGAGATGCTGACAGGATAAGATCGGTCGGACTCGACCTGCCTCAGGTAATGGAGTTGGCATCCAGGCTGAGAAGAACGGGAGTTCAGATGGAGATGAGCGTCTTCACTGAAGATAGGATGCTTGCCTTCTTTTGCGGATGAGCGATAACATGCCCTCAGAGCAGAAAGCAATGGTCTTGAAAAACCGGAGGACATACGGCTCACTAAGCCTTCATACTCGGGCAGTGTGTGACGATTGTCACCCGCTGATCTCGTGTCGCTGCGAGGATAACTTCGAGGGGAGCAACATGTCTACACACGTCGTTCTCACTGTAATCCGGAAGGCAGATGGTACGAAAGTCTCCGTTTGCCTCTTCGGAGGTGGCGGTAAGGTTTCGGACGGGGCCTCATGATGCAGTCATCAAGCTTCGAAGTCTCACCTTAGTAAAAGAAATGTCCGGTCTTGCGGACAAAGCTCCGGGAGGATATCTATGTATGTCATTCGGTACAAGGAAGCCAAAGAAGCTATCGAACCCACACGGAGGTTGGTGAAGATCTCCGACCCGAATCTGTGGAAACCTCCGCAGATCGAGGAAGAATGGCGGCAAGGCCACGAGATCCGCAGTGATGCCGTCGCCATCAGTGTATTCACAACAGGGACGAAAGAACAACTGCACTTCCACGAAAAGACTTGGGAGGTATACCAAGTGCTGGAAGGTTGTTTGAAGGTGGCGGTTAAGAAATTCCGAGAAGATTCCTGGTGTGCTGTGGTTCTATTCGAGCATGACATGTTGGTCCTGGTTCCTGGCACCTTGCATCTTGTTGGTAGAGACAGCCAACACGTGAGTCAGGTAATCCAGACACCGCCGGCGCTTTCAGATCAGGTACTCATAGATGACAGGCGACAGATTGAGGCCGCCACGAAGGCCCTGGTGCTTAGTAATCAAGAACTGCCTTCGGCCTGAGATCACTTAATACTCGCCGAATTTTCTTTCTGAACGGACCTAGGAGACAGCGGAGCTTTCACTGGTTAGGTAACAAACCCACGCCCAAACAGCTCTATGACAATCGGAAAAACAGGCGGTTTGAGCACAGAAGTTCTGGACATGCTGAGTGAAAGGCGGTATATCACCATGTCCCCAGACGGAAAAAACAGGGACTTGCAGAGGATCAGGGGATTGCAGGGAAAATCCGCGAAAGATGTCACGCACGGCACAAAACCCTTGACACTGACCTAGTAAGTGCCTTATACTTAAGAAAAAGAGCTTGTTGGACCAGAGAGGGGTGAATTCGACCGGGATTTGCAGTGCAGTGTGGGAAATTCGGCTCGGGACAGAACAACACATTCGAAGGATGCAACTGCTCTGCTCCAAATTAACATACGGAAGTCAGCATGGATATCAAAGTTCTCCTCGAAGAATACAGGACTCTGAGGGAAGAGTTGCTACTTCACTATCGACTTTCTCGCCAAGCTATTGTTTGGATGAGCACTGCGTTTGTGGCACTGGTGGGACTCTTCTTGAAGTTTGAGCCTCCCGTCAGCTGGAAACTTGCCAGTTCCGTCCACACGCTTCTATTGATTCCCTTTCTGTCACTTTACCAACACGAGCGCACTAAGATCATAAGAATTGCCAGTTACCTTGAGGTGTGCATTGAACCTCATTCTGAGGAACTGAACTGGTCAGGGCGATATGTGCGCTCCAAGAAGGTAATGCAGGTCAAAGGCTTAAAAAGGCAGATACGGATGTGCCTCCAGACTCTTCTCGGCGTGGAGATCCTGTTCTTTATATTCGGCTTTCTGAGCGTCCTAATACCTTGGATTGCTCTCGGCAGCCCAACAAGTGGAGGATTGCGCCGAGTCGATTGGCAATTGGTTGTCATGGTCGGTTTGAATCTCTATTATGTCTACAGATTAGTTTGGTTCTTCACATGGCCCCAGCGAAGGGAGAAGGTGGTTGAAAGATGGCGGGTGTTCTTGCAGCAAGAACGCGGCGACGGATCACCCTTGGTCTAGATCGGCACCCGCCGACGCTCATACGAGCGTGACGCAGCCCCGCAGCTGTCCGCCAAATAAGCGCATGCAAGGCCGAAACCTCCCGCTACATCCTGGGACGTACATGTGCGTGCTGGCTACTCCAGCGGCTTCTGGTAGACGGTGCGGCGCTTGACCGTCCGGAATCCCGCGTCTTGGTAAAGCCCCAGCGCCCCGGTTATGTTCTCTGCATCTACGGTCAGAGCAGCCTCCGTCATCCCATGATTCTTCAGCACCTTAAGGCTATGGGCCAGCAGCGCGCGAGCCAGCCCTCTTCGGCGCCAGGGACGGCGCACGGAGATTTCTTCGGTATAACCGCGCTTGCGGTTGTATTCCTTGTTTTCCTCTTCGTGGATGAAGTTCAGGATCATTCCTGCCACTTCATCACCGTCCCAGGCCACCTGCCACAGCTTGGGATTGAAGATAGGTTTTTCCTGCCACATCTGGAACCACTCATCCCGCCATTCGGTGGCGCCCCAGTGATCCTGAAAAGCCTCGCCTGCCGCGTCCCAGATCTTGCGGTAATGCTCAGGCTTGGCAGGTCTGACCTCGAGTCCTTCCGGCAGCGGCAGGTCTGAAATGTCGTCCATATTCGGGCGCACCATCTCAAAGAGGTATCGCACCGGTTTGTAGCCTTCGCTTGTCACCAAAGAATCCCAGTCGACTTCCGTATCGTCTGCCCAGGTCTCAAAGACCTGCGGCCCTTCCTTGGGATGATCCGCCGCGATCTCTTTCAGCCGGCGCTCGTTATGGCGAAGCATGGCCCGGCGGATCCCCTTCCCCCGCCACTCGGGCAACAGGAGGGCAAAGTGCTGGTAGCTCCGGCTGCCGTCTGATCTCAGAATCCACCACAGCCGGCCAAAACCGATCAGCTCGCCTTGCATCTCAGCAAAGAGCATGTCCTTGTATGGATCGCAGTTGACCAGATGGCGGTAAGTCGCAGCAACATCCTCGACGCTGTCAGTGTGTTCGATCCGATCCGCCTTGTTGGATCCCGCGATGACTGCCACCATGAGCGGAAAGTCCTTCTCACCGCGGAACCGGCGGAAGATCAAGCCGAGAACCTCCGGGGCGTCAGCTACCTCGATCGCGTTACCTGCAAGTTCGCTTTTTGGCAATTCAATCTCCTCTGCTCCAGTGTTATTCTGACTCTGAAGCTGTCGGGAAGAATGATACGTATCCAGCGGGTCTCAAGTTTCATCAGACAGAATTCACTGAGATCGCTGAACCTTCATGGTTGGCATCCTAATGTAGGTGAGAACTATTGTCAAGGGGCAAATGGAGAGATGGACGAAAAAAGAGAGTCGGGTATCCCCCGCGAGGGAAACCCGACATAAAATTCTTGTCAGCGCATCGTGAATCCGTTCGATCCGTCCAGACAGACGCCGGTCCCGGCGCTTAATCCGTTGACCGCGTTTTAGCGTTGGACTGCGGTCGGTCGACGGTGGACGTTTACACTCCTGCGCCCATCACCTTTCTCCTCGTCAGGAATACCCAGGTGATGAATCCAAGCAACACAACCCCAAAGATGATCAGACCCCATTCCGTGAAGGTGGGGATGATGCCCCCTGGGGTGACTGCAAAGAGGCCCGCATCAGTGACTATCATTGAGTCGACAGATAGCACCCACACTTCCTCCGAACCTAAGGGCGCTTCAGGCTCAATGTAAATGTACGCCACAGCGGTGGATTCATTGAAGATACTGAAGTCTGTAATTGTTATTCCCTCGCCAAAGTCAAAGATAGAAGCATTATGCATATTGCATATAGAGTCATCAGGATGAAAAATATCAATCTTCACGGTGTCGGAAGAGTTGCGAGGACCATTCTGTTTATCCTTCTTTGCCTCCGGAGGGTTAGGTTGTTCCACCGGGTACTCTTGGCCCTCTACAGTTTGGCTCTTTTTCTTAATTGTGAATTTCGGTTTGCCTTTCTTGGCTTTAATCTTGACACACCAGTGGTTCCGACCTTCCTTATCCCTAAGCCTTTTCTGCTTCACTTCATGGTTTCTTTGCAAGGTGCCAGCAACCTTTTGTTAAATCTTAATTTGGGGTTGCCCCTCGTTGTCGCCTTTCTTGATCGTCTTTACCTCGATTTGAATGGCGTCTCCACCTTCTGGTTTGAATTCGAATACAACCTTAACGTCCTTTGTGGCTTTACCTTCGACAGAGATACGCGCACTTTTTTCGTAACCTCCGCGTGCCTGCGCTCCCATCAAGGTAAATGTAATTAGAATGAGAAAGAGCCAAACGAATAGCCGTGGCTGTCTTTTTCGCGGAAACATATCAACCTCCCTTCTGAGGACAGACATCATGGTTGAACAATCTCCGCGTCTTTCTTTCCTTCGGTTTTCAGCAACTTGGCACACATTCCCTTCAACCTGGTGTCAACCTTTTTCTCTTGTCTTTGGAATTCGGGCTGTGGCCAGTCGGTCGAATCGGTTCTTCTCGGACTAAGTGCCGGCCAAGCTCAGTCGCTTGCCCCACCAGTACTTCACACATAGCAGGCTCCAGATCAGGATGGGCAAAATCTGATTGCCGACCAGGACTATGAAATCGCCCAGGTAATAGTATGCTCTTGTCTGTAATGGCGACCAGTAGGGCACTCCGTCGACTCTGATGTTCATGGAATACTCGCGCTTGACGAACACGAAGATCTTGAAAAGATGCAGGCCGAAAAGGATGGCGAATCCCAGAAGGAAGATCCTCATCCTCTTCTTCCGGCTGATGTTCGGAACGGCCCAGATCAGGGCAAAAAGCAGCACCATGTCGAAGTGCAGCACTCGGCTTCTTATCCGCACCGTCAGATCGGGGTTTTTCACCGACGCTGCATGGTGCACGAAGATATGGCGTCCTTCCGCCTGCATGGAATGGGTGATACGTTTCCCGCCGATCTCGCTGAGCTTGAGCACGGCGGCTGAGGGCACAGCCAGAATGTGGTTGTAAGCAGGAGAAAGGAGGTACCACAGGACGTAGAAGAGCAGGAAGAAGACAACCAGCCTAATCAGAAACAGGGTCCTTTTGGACTTTATCCTTCCTGACAAAATTCCTCGCCCAAAAATCCCAGACGAAGATGGCGAAGATGATGATGATCGGCTGCCAGACATACACGTGTACCTCTTCGAAAACGCCGGGTTGACTTCTTCCCAAGAGGAAAAGCGAGATCACCCGGAGCTGGTTGATGGCAAAAATCGCAGGTATTCCGACCAGCACGCCCATAAGTTTTTCTCTCATTCGGGATGGGTAGGCGATTATTCCGGAAAGCAGAATGGCGGTGGCGAAAGCCCCATTGCATCCATACACAACGTTAATGCCGAAATCGCTTGAGGAAAGATGGGTTCCCGAGACAGAGGTCCAGGAACCGAATACGTTCAGAATCAGGGAAGAGCATAAAGCCACAAAGGCGGTGAAGGGCTCCATCACACTCTTGAAGAAGAAATCCTGGGCGAAGAGAGCGAAGAAAAAAACCAGCCCCAGCCCGAAGAAGATATAGATCTTGATCAGCGCCCAGGGTATTTTCCTCAGACTGAACTTCGTGCGCTCAACGTCCTTTACAGAATGAGCCTTGCGCTTTCTTGATTTACCTTTGCCACCCATTTTTGCACACTTCTATCCGTTTAATCCGCTGACGGAATTATACCTCATCTCAAACAGACTGTCAACGACTAATGGCAGAAGGCCGGGCTACTTGGAATCCGAACAACCTCGCAACCCGACCTCCGATCGGACTGAGGTGGTTCCGTTGACGGGCTTTGCGACGGACTACGGTCGACGGACCACGGACGTCTATACTCTTACACCTACCGCCTTTCTCCTCTTGAGGAACACCCAGGTGATGAACCCAAGCAACACTACCCCAAAGATGATCAGGCCCCATTCGGGGAGGGTGGGAATGTCTTCTCGCATTGGCCCGTGAATATCGAAGCCCGTGGAATTATAAGTTACAGTCTTGGTTTGGAAATCAAAAGTCCCCGATCCCAGGCCCAGGCCCAGTATAGGGTTCGAGGCGGGGAATAAGTCATTGGTCACCAGTGCAACCATTTGCCACCTAAAACCCCCATCCACCGTTGAAGCAGCCCCGCCCGAAGAGGAGTTGGGAACGAGAGTTACATGATTCAGTCCAGTTTCTTTACCATTGTTAAGCGTGAACGATGGAACAGTGGATTCAAGAGACACCACAGTCAAATAGACAGAATCAGCATGGGGATGTTCGTCTACGAGAACTTCGATAGTGCTGGAAAATTGTGTGAGTTCGAAATCACCTCCGCCCAGGGAATCCGAAACATGGAGAGATACAATATTCCCAGGTGCGGTTTCATCTACGGCAAAAGTAAGAGTATAGGGAGGTGTGCCGAGACTATCTGCCGTCTTTAATTTTTGGACAGCTTCTTGAAGATCCTTCCAGGTTTTTCCTGTGGGCAGACATAAGCACCATATTAGCGTTGTAGTTCCAGGGTGGGGCCAGCTCACGCAAATTCCAGCACCCAACAATCCTTCGCAGCTGTCTCCTAAGTCCCCACATCCCGCACCCGGGTTGGTACAGTAAGGGGTCACATCGCAGTCTCCCGCTTCAGGATGGGCAGGAGGTGTACAGATCTTGCCCTTGCCGGACGAAGACGCTGCACTTTCAATAGTAGCATAGGCCAACCAATACCCAATGACAATAGCCACCATCAGCAATATTGCTCTATACTTAGACATTTCCTTCTCTCCCTAGGATCCTAGAATATCCCCGAATTCTTCTCTGCCATTTCTAGTATCATCACAATCTGAGATCACTTACTGACGCTTCGGGAATACGAATTCCCGAAGCTAATTGGCATCGGCATTTCCTAATGCCGATGCATCAAGAAGGTGCTGAAGGACATTTCGGACTTACAAAAACGGGCGCTTACCCAGCCAGGGAAGTTTCCGCCACATGAAGATCACCTCCTGAGCGCAGATTGAAGCGAACGTCTCTGCGGTTAAAGGATTTGTTTTGAACAGCTGTATCTTTGTGTTGGCGGCCAGTTGCCAGCTAGGGACCACAAGCCGTCAAGGTGGGGTGGTTCTTTCCTCCAACAGGGTTTTTCCCCTTCGAAGACCCGACGCCAGTTCCGAGGACGATGCCTCGGGACAGATTCACAACGCAGAGAGACGAAATAGAAGTACCTCACCCTGCCTGATTGTGTTCAGTATTGCTGTGAGCAGTTCCCTTCCGTATTTAATTTAAATCTATCGTGCCAATTGTCAAGCTGTTTTTCGGATTGTCCAGCCAACGTATAGGGCCTTCTACCTATGGATGGAGCAACGAAAAGCGCAATTTGGTTGGCAGCCGCTTGTCGAAGTTTCGGTAGTTAGCCCTACTTGCTTTTCCCGCCTGCCGCTTTCATTCTCCAGTCGGCGACGGCACAAAATCGTCTTCCTTGCGCCCCCGCTCCCCTCCAGATGCCCCGCACGCGGCACCCACTCTCCCCTGCCGGTGACATCCGAACAAAAATCCTT
>CAYFQZ010000555.1:0-2120 GCA_964345305.1 uncultured Ignavibacteria bacterium
ACAACAGAGCCGTCATTCAGATCTGAGGCCTCGAAACGAACCTTCACCATATCAGTCGGCGTGACAAAATCACTGACCTTAAAATTGTATTTCTTCCAACCGGAAGAGGTCACCGGGCCCATGGTCTCCACCAGAGTCCAGTCTGCACCACCGTTGCTGGAGACATAGACCTTGAAAATATCGTTGTTGGGATCGTTGCCGTTGTTGTTGGTATACCACAGGGCGTAATGCACTTCGGCGTCGGGATCGGCACTGAGATCAATGGCCGGAGAGATCAGCCAGGTGATCCCGCCGTCCACGTCGGAATTGCCATCTTCATTATCCGTAAGATAGCAGTTGCCAGAGCCGTCGAAATCGGTTGGTGGATCACCCCGGTCGCCGCCACCAACAGGAACTCCGCGCTCCCAGGCTCCGTCGGTAAGATAGGGGTCGTTCTCCACGGTCCAGCCCAGATCAGCCTCGAAGTTGTCGGAGAACAGAGTGTTGAGTTCCCCAACCAGCGAAGAGTAAACGGTAGAAGGGGCGTCAGGTGGATTGTATATCACCCCGGACTCAACTCCTTCCGCGCTGAAATAATACTCCGGTTCGTCTTCGCACTGGGCCGCGGGCAGCGTGGCCTGATACAAATCGCCGCCTAAAGGCGACAGAGGCGAGGTAAGATAGGTGCCTCCGTCATAACGATAATGAAGCATACCGGTGCCCGGGATATACGAATCGCCGATTTCTCTGATCTGGACTGTGATCGGTGTGGGGACATCCGGGTCCATGTACTCAGGCACGCCGTCCGGGAGAATTATGCTGAGAAGAGCACTGGAAGTCATTCCCAGATTGGGATTGCCCCACAGCGCACCCCACTCAAAGGTTTCATACTTGACATAAGACCACAGTCCGTAGATGTACATCTCTCTCAAAGCCCATTGATGACCTTGACCCTGAGTGTAATCTCCGGATGTTACCGCACCTGTAAAGAAGTAATCTAGCGACTGACTGGAGCCATCATTGGGATCATTCCAGCCGGGACATCCCAGAGCAACCTTGGTAGCTCCCACAAAACCCACGGCACCCTGCTTCAGCATGGCCTGGCCAATGTTAAGATAATCGGTGTCGGAGTTGCTGCAGGCATCGGCGAATACGATGGCGGGGTAGTCGTCATTTAGAGAAGGGCAATCCCCTGATGAGATAAACGCAGGCTGACCAAGGCCATAAATGTGACATGAGGTTGGTGAGCCATGCCCTGCCCAATCCACAAATGCATATGTTCCGGCGGGCCAGACCATCATTACGTTGCTATTCAAGAGCGGGTAGTCGCAGTCATAGGAGGACCAGTAATCGGCATTCTTCTCGTACATCCGCGTCATGGTCCAATCAGACATCCAGGGTTGATCGGCCTTGGCTTCCATAAGCACCGCGTTGTCGGTGTCGGCCCAGAAGTAGGCACCTAAAAGAAGAATGTTTTTCTTGAATCTGGGATCATCGTTCTGCTCGTAGGCAACGGACTTCTCGCAAATGTGCAAAACGTCCGCGGGATCGCTCCACGGTATGCGGCCTACGTTCACTTCAGAGTAAAAGTCGATGGGATCAGAATCCTCGCCCCACTGATGATCCCCGTCAGCATCCCAGGACTGATTGTCAGGTTTGGAAAGCTCAGCGTAGTAGAAGTCTGTCTCCGGCTTTCCGTATCCCAAATCCTGCCAACACCGGCGCATGGGCACGTCATCGTAATGGCCGACAAGTAAAACGTCTTCAATGCCCCACTCACCGGAAGGGTACTTCTCCCTGAGAAAATTCCTCATCTTCTCAGCCAGGTCATAGCCGACATAGGTAGAGTTAATCCAGCTGGTGGTCACTACCTCGACGGTTCTTCCTTTCGAGATTTCCGCGTTCACCAGAGGCGTTATCGATGATGTTAATGACTCCAGAGTGATGATAACAAAATCATGAAGGCCTTTGCCCATATCGATATCTGCAGGATACCAGTTCTGGGCCTGCTGGTAATTGAGGATAAATTCCTCTGCCGTTCGCTCGGCACGCGGAAGGTTATCGACGATGACGTCTTCCGGAGAGAAATCCTCGGGGATGGCATAGCTAACGTGGACAGTGATTTCGGGATAAAAGGTGAG
>CAYFQZ010000556.1:0-1582 GCA_964345305.1 uncultured Ignavibacteria bacterium
GCTGCTGATCTGTCTGGTGGTTGTCCTGCTGGACCGCTGGGATCTGTGGTCGGTGGTGTTCCCATGATGGACTGGTGGGAAAAGAAGCTGGACGCTGCGTTCGGCTGGATCTTCGATGCTCTGGAAGGCGATACGGGTGATGCCGTCGCCGTGGCAACCTTCGCAACCCTGTTCATCCTCTACTGTCGGTGTTGAGAGATGGTAAGTGTCTGGTTCGGGTCGATACCCGTCAACTTCCGCGTCATTCGTGGGATGCAGGTACGCCCGTTCAAGCTTCTGCACACCCAGGAATCAAGCCTCGACCTCGGAGAAACTACGCCTAAACAAGCTTCTTCATACCTCGAAAGAGGGCTGGGGGAGCTTTCCTCTTCGGAGGAATCGGGGAGAAAACATTCACTTGGCATACTTTGCTATATGCAGAAACTGTGCCAACCTTATCTGTCAGGGGGAGAAAAGATTCATTACCCAGGATTTTCGGGAGCGTTATACTAGGAGTGCCATACAACGCCGATGCCTTGCAGGCTCAGGCCCATTTGATTGAGGAGGTAAGTTAGCTCTTTCGATAGTCGGGCGAAAAAGTCAGGTATCCCTTTGAGGGAGGTGCGAACAAACTGGGCTCGGCCCACTCGGCAAATAGATCGTTAGAGCAAAACCCGGCAGTAGCTCACCGGACCTACTTCGACGGTAAAACTTGTTTCAGCGTGACAGCACCGGCAGAAAGGATTAGGGTAAACGGGTAGCCGAAAGAGGTCCGTCAAGAACCGATCCTGTGAGCCAAGCGTAGCAGGTCAGCTAGCGCCGAGAACGCATGACGACGTTGGAAGAAGGGGTTGCCGGGGGAACGACGAACCTACCAGGGAAGCGACAGCGGCAGGATCCGAGGCGTGGCCCGCTGCAAGATTGGGGTGGTTGATCAACCAAAACGAGCGGAGTGGTGTCCAAAGCCACTCCGTTTTCGTTTGTCCGCAGCTTGCGACGTTCGGGGAGAAAAGAATAACTTGGCACACGTTGCTATATGCAGGGTTCATGCCAACCTCTTCAGAAAAAGGGGAGAAAAGTTTAAATACCCAGTTTTTCTTGAAGTGTTATAAGGCTAATGAGAAAGAGGTAAGCCATGTGTGAGCACGACTGGTCGGCCAAAGAGACTACCGAGGAATACGCTGGACTCCCCGAGGTTCCGCAGGCCCAAGGGTGGTCGATCCCTCACCGGTTCGTCGGCGCTGCCCTGACTGCTGCTGTCAGCCTCCCCTTCGTGGGTGGCGCGGTTCACGCGGTCCTCCATGTCGTTGCTCCGATCTTCGGATTCCCCTGCCCGTAGGCTCCCATGTACCGTTTCAAGTTCAAGATCCAACCTGCTGATGCCCCTGGGGTGGTGGAGCGAATCTTCGCCGCTCAAATGGGAATGGATCCCTACAACGAGCAGGGTTGGACGATCAAGCTGACTCACCTTGGGTGGGGGCTTGGAACGGAAGTGCTGTGGAGCACTGGCTGCAAGATCATGGCGACCGAGATCGTCCACTCCATCGACCCCGATTTCAAACTGACGGAAGGCTGATGCGTCCCGAAGATTTCCTGATGATGA
>CAYFQZ010000557.1:0-1588 GCA_964345305.1 uncultured Ignavibacteria bacterium
GTGCATTGATTCTTGTTTCTGGCCTCCTTCGGATCGTCTTGCGTTCTGCAACTCGGCGGCACAGTTATATGTACCCCGGCACTACCTGCCGGTTTGCGAGCGTGTGGGTCCACAGCCGAATCCACCCATCTTCACGGAGTGCCCTCCCAACGTTTCCCACAACGAGAACGGCGTTTTTCAAAGCGCGCCGTTTGAGGTCACGGATCCTGAGGGACTTGTGGAAACGGTTTCGGCCGAGTTTGCCGGCAGTGGAGTGACCAGCGTGAATGTGGTGTACACCTTTCCTCCACCAGGGGCCATTGTCGCCGGATACGTGGAGTACGCGGTTGAGGATCACTGCCAGGGCGGCGGGGCTATAACAATCACTGCCTGGGACGATGTCGGAGCTCCTGGTTATTGTGATTTCGACGTGGAACTGCCCAACGATCCGCCAACTCTGACTTTGCCGGAAACCTTTCGGGCCATCGCCGAGAACTACACCATGGGGATGAAGGTCTCCGCCACTGATCCCGACGGAGATCCGGTAACAATCGAGCTAGAAGCGTTCTGGTTCGAAGACGATTCTCTGCAGCCGCCTGTCAATGCTCCTTACCTTGAGGGCGAGAATCCTCGCTTTTTCAGGTGGGCGCCGACAGACCCGGATACAGGTGCCTGGATAGGATTGTTCTCAGCCACCGATACGTGCGGCGCGGCAGATTCCGGCCTGGTGACGATATCGGTGGGGCCTCTATTCTGTGGTGACAATACCGGCGACGGCCGAGTGGACCTGGGAGACGGGGTCTTTTTGCTGGGCCATTTGTTCAAACAGCAGCCGCCCCCGGACCCGCCGTGCAAAAGCGATGTGAACTGCGACGGTGTGACCGACGTGGGTGATGTCATTATAATGTTGAACTATCTGTTCAAGTTTGGCACTGCACCGTGTTTCGAGTGCTGTGTGCGGTGATTGTGAGGGCCGGAAACGACGAGGTGCAAACTGCAGCTCAAGGAGCGTGAAAGGTGAAACGAACCGCTTTGCTCCTAAGCGCAATAATTGTGCTTCTGGTCCTACCCCACTTTGCCTGGGCGCAGGATTCGGGGGTGCCGGACACCATGTACGTGGAGGTTTATCCCGCTGACCAGATACCCTCGGGCGATCCACCGTATCTGGTGCGGTTTCCCATATACGTGACGCACGATATCGTCGACCCTGGCTGGGATTCCCTCGCCGGTTTCGTCATACCGCTTCGCTATTGGCGAACCAATCCAGCCAAGTATTGCAGCCTTCCCCCTTACTGGAACAACGTTGCCGTGTATCCCCAAGCGGGGCACGAGCGCAGCATATTTCGCCATATCATCGAGGGATCGGATACCCTCATCCATAACAGGATGATGGACATGGCTCAGGCGCTGATGGGTTGGGAGTGGGACTTCAGATTTCTGGATGCATCCTACGACCACTATTGGCTGTCCCTGGTACCTACCGGCTCGCCGGATAGAAGGTGGCAAGAGGGGAGCAGGGTTCTCCTTTCGCTCATCACTTTCAAGCTGGAAGATAGCATGACCATCTGCATCGACACGGGATTATGGCCTCCCGGCGGTGGGCTCCGCT
>CAYFQZ010000558.1:0-3205 GCA_964345305.1 uncultured Ignavibacteria bacterium
TGGCATGGTATGATGCAGAACTTCGACGCCGGCTGGTCCTTCGACTACTCCATGTTTCTGGGAAGCCAGTTCAACTACTGGGGAAGCATTCCCTTGGCCCTGGCCTACATAAGCTTTATCATGCTGATCTGCAAGTCGGCCGGCAGCGGGGAGCGGCTTAACAGATTTGCGGCGGCAGGCCGCATGGCGCTGAGCAACTATTTGATGCAGACGCTCATCTGCACCACCATTTTCTACGGGCACGGGTTGGGACTTTTCGGTCAGGTCGAGCGTGTCTACCAGATACTTATCGTCCTCGCCGTTTGGATAATTCAGTTGATCGTATCGCCGATCTGGCTCTCCCGTTTCCGCTTCGGGCCCGCCGAATGGCTGTGGCGTTCGCTCACCTATCTTAGATTCCAGCCGATGAGGCAGACTGCCTGATTCGTCAGACCGGTCGGGCTTGCGACAAAGCTTGACTTTGGCCGCTTGTTTTACTACATTAGCAAAAGGCGACGGCTTGGCGAACATCCACAGAAAAGCCGGCCAAGACGTCTTAAGAGGTAATCTGGTACCGCGCAGATTTCGCGTGATACTTACGGAAAATCCCTGAGACGGAGGCACTATGTTTGAGAAGCTGCGAGCAATCCTCAGCAAGGTCGACGCTGACTATGCTGACATCCGGTACGAGACAAAGAAGGACACGGTGGTTTCGTTCAGTGGGAAGGAGTTGACCGAGATCGGCTCTAATTCCACGGACGGATTCGTGCTGAGGGCTTTGAAAAACGGCGGAATGGCTTCGGCAGTCTTCACCCGAGAGAGCGATGCCGACAACGCGGCCCGTCGGGTGGTCGAGAACGCCCGGCTGATCGGGCAGAACTCGGACGAGCCGGTGAGGCTAGCCAAGACGGAAGCGGTAAAAGACTCTTTCCTCCCGCCGCTGAAGGAAGATCCCCGGAAGATCCCCATTCAAGAGAAGCTTGAGCTAGCACGGAAATACAACAACATCCCGCTGGCACACGAGAAAATCGCGACCACCTTCACCATCTATCAGGAGACCATCCGGGAGAAGCACTTCGTTAGCTCGGAAGGATCGGAGATCCGGGAGGATCTGGTAACCACCAGGCTGGCCGGCGAGATCATCAGCAAGGACGGCAACGTGGCGCAGAACATCAGGCTTGCGGCCGGAGGGAGCAGCGGGTTCTCCACCATACGAAACCAGGAGCAGTACCTGGAGGATCGCACCTCCATCGTGCTGAATCTTCTGAGGGCCAAGCCGGTGAAAGCGGGGACTTACAACTGTGTCTTCAATCCCAGCATGGCCGGCCTGTTCACCCACGAGGCTTTCGGGCACTTCTCCGAAGCCGATCTGATCGAGAACCTCCCGGCCATGCGCGCGAAGATGAAGATAGGGAGCCAGCTCGGCAGTGAAGGGTTGAACATCGCAGACGACGCTACGCTGGCGGACCAGCTCGGGTTTTACAAGTATGACGACGAGGGGGTGAAGGTTCGGCCGACACAGCTTATGAAAAAGGGGGTCTTAACCGGTCGGCTGCACTCCAGAAGGACGGCGGCGGCCTTCGATGAACCGATATCGGGACATTGCGTGGCCCAGGACTATCGTTTTCCTCCCATCATAAGAATGGGCTGCATTTTCATCGAGCGGGGAGATTTGAGTCTTGAGGAACTGATGGGCAAGCTTGGAGACGGACTATACATTCTTGACTCCAAGGGCGGCCAGACCGCAGGCGAAAATTTCACCTTCGGTGCACAGTATGGTTACCTGGTCAAAGACGGGAAGGTGGGAGAAATGGTGCGGGACATTAATGTCTCGGGCAATCTGTATCAGACCCTGAAAAACATCGTTGCGCTGGGGAACGACTTTACATTATCGAAAGTGGGGGGGTGTGGAAAGGGGGGGATCGCGCAGATGAACATGCGCTCCTGCTACGGTGGACCGCACGTACTTATCAACGATCTGGTTGTGGGAGGTGTGTAATGGAAAAACTGCTCCAGATGGCGAAGAAAAAATGTGACAAGGCAGAGGTGTACTCCATTTCATATAACGATGATGCCGTTTTCTTCGAAAACGCCAAGCTGAATAACATCGATAGCAAGGTGCAGTCTGGACTCTCTTTGAGAATAATCAAAGACGGCAAGCTCGGGTTCGCCTACACCAGAAACCTCATTGATCGCGACGAGTTCTTGCGAAACGCGCTTGACTCTCTGGAAGGCGGAGTGGAGGCTAAGTATGATTTTCCGCTGACCCAGAGGCTACGGCAACTTGACACCTACGATCGCTCCATCGAAAAGGTGTCGAGCTCCCGGATGGTGGACGAGTGCATCAGAGTGTGTGAGATCATAAAGTCCAGGGCGGACTGCGACATTGAAATGGCCTCCTACGCCCATACGGCGACCCTCCGCATCCTGAACACGGCCGGAACGGACGTCTCGATGAAAACGGGAGCATACGGAACATACGCGCATATGATCTATCCCGGCACTGCAGTGGGTCTGTACCGGGTCTTCGAGAGCAAGACATTCGAGAAGATGCCGGATGATCTGGTTATGGAGATGATTGATCTTTACCGCATGTCCTCCGAGGTGGTGGAGCCCGCGGGCGGCAGGATGAAGGTGGTGTTCATGCCCAACAGCATGATTACCCTTAACTGGAGGGTGCTCAGCGGGACCAGTTCGAAAAGCGCATACGAGAAGACCTCGCCGGTGGCTGACAAGATGGAGGAGAAGATCTTCGACGATAAGATCACCATTTACGATGATCCTCTGGATGATGCGCGCCCGGGGGCACGTTCATTTGATGATGAAGGAGTAGCCTGCCGGAAACTGACGCTCATCCAGAACGGTGTGCTCAAGAACTTGTACTATGATCTGGAGTTCGCCAACAAGCTGAAGGCCGAGCCAACTGGTCACGGATACCGGACCAGCAGATGGGGAGGTGACCCCATCGCCCTGAAACCTGCACCGTCGGTTTCGCGCCTGACCATAAAGCCCGGAAGCAAGTCCTTGCAGGATTTGGTCAGGTCAATGGACCGGGGGATAATCATTGAAAACGCTCTCGGCGCTCACAGCGGCAATATACCCAACGGAGATTTTTCCATCGGTGCCAATCCCGCCCTGTACGTGGAGAAAGGCGAGATAGTGGGCCGGGTGAAAGATGCGATGGTGGCTGGCAACGTCTACGAAACGTTGAAAAACGTTGTTGACT
>CAYFQZ010000559.1:0-2672 GCA_964345305.1 uncultured Ignavibacteria bacterium
AGCATTCGCCCTTGCTCCGGAACGCTCCCCTCAAGATCATAGATAAAACCTCCCACCGTCTCGAATCCTGTCTCCTCGATCTTGGTTCCCAGGGTGTAGTTCAAATCCTCGATGCTGACCCTGGCATCTACTCGGTAGGACCTGGCATCCACCTTTTGGATGGGAGGCACTTCCTTGTCGTACTCATCCTGTATCTCTCCCACGATCTCTTCCAGAATGTCTTCCAGAGTGACCAAGCCCGCAGTGCCGCCGTACTCATCCACCACGATAGCCATGTGGATCTTGTCTCTCTTGAACTCCTTCAACAGATCGTTCACTTTCTTGCTCTCCGGGATGAAGTAGGCTTTGCGTGCCAGCGATGACGGCTTTACGGTGTCCCTCTGGTCGTTTTCCAGAAGGAAGAGATCTTTGATGTAGATGATGCCCGTGATATTATCGATGTTTTCCTTGTAGACGGGAATGCGGGAGTGTCCGTATTTCTTTGCCAGCTCTCTTACCTGTTCCAGCGTGGAATCGTGCTCCGCGCAAATCATGTCCGGCCGGGGACGCATGATCTCTTTGACTTCTGTCTCGCCCAGCTCGACCACCCCGTGGATCATGCGCTTTTCATCCTCGTGCAGCGCAGTGCTCGACGTTTCGGTCATCGATTCGATTTGGTTCGGAGGCTTCTCTTCCTCTTCAGCCTCATTTGAGCTTCCCGTCCGGGGAGCTAAGCCAAAAAGCCTGTTGAGAAATCTCAATATTGGACGCGAGATGTTTTGAATTGGATTCATGGTCTTCTCGGGTGAAGTTCAAGCACCTCCAACTCAGGTTTACCTCACTAGATCCAGCCTATGTTTCAAGTCTTTTCATCCATGCCGTCTGAAGCTGCCGGTTGCTCTTGCGGAGTCGGGGCGGTCAAAGATCGCCTCAGACGGATTTCAAAAAATCATCTATGCTCTTCAGGTACTTTCGTTCCTTTCTTCTCATGCTGTCGGCCTGTTTTTCTCCCCCGTGGTCATATCCCAAGAGGTGAAGCACTCCATGCGCCACCAGAAGGGCTGCCTGCCTTTCGAAAGCCACCCGGTATGTCTCCGCCTGTCGTTTGGCCTGATCGAGAGAGACATAGACGTCTCCCAGGCCGGGATACTCTACCGGATCCGTGTTGCCCTCTCTCATCCCAAAGGAAAGGACGTCCGTGGTTCCGTCTCTTTTGGTGAATTTCCTGTTCAGCCGCTCCATGAACTGGTCGTCGACCAACACCACGTCCACCCCCGAGTCTCTCTTCTCGGACGTCAAGATGTTTCTAACCAGAAGCTGGATCGGCCTCTTCCTGATCCGAATCTTCGGATGGACGTTCTGGATGTTGATTCTTACCGGTTTGATCTCTTCTCCTAAGTTCATAAGCTTGAAACTCACTCGGTCTTTTCGACCGGCTCGGGGTACTCCACCCGGGGATGAAACACGCTGATGAGCACCGGCAGGAAAGCCTGCTTCACGGCGGAAAGCTCCTTGAAGGTGAGGTTCGAATCTGAGAGCTCTCCGGCGGCAAGCTTGGAATCGACTATCTTGTTTATCAAGCTCTTTATGCGTGACGGCTTGGGGTCCTCCAACACCCGTGAGGCCGCCTCCACCGCGTCTGCCAGCATGACAATGGCGGTCTCCTTGGAGCGCGGTTTGGGTCCGGGATATCTGTATTCATCGATCAGTTTCTCTCCGGCACCCCGTTCTAAGGCCTTATTGTAAAAGTAACGCATCAAGGTGGTGCCGTGGTGCTCCCGGATGCAATCGATCACCGCCTTGGGGAGATTGGCCTCGTCGGCCATCTCCACTCCCTCCTTGACGTGGGATTCCAGGATCAGCGCGCTCATGGATGGCGTCAACTTCTCGTGTTTGCTTTTAGCTCCCATCTGGTTCTCCACGAAGTACTCCGGCTTCTCCACCTTCCCGATGTCATGGTAGTAGGCTCCCACCCGCGCCAGAAGGGTGTTGGCACCGATGGCCTTGGTTCCCGCCTCCGCCAGGTTGCCCACGATTATGCTGTGGTGATAAGTGCCCGGAGCCCCCAGGGAGAGCCTTTTCAGTAACGGATGATTCAGATCGGACAGCTCCAGCAGGGTGATGTCGGTGGTCACGTCGAAGATGGATTCGAAGATGGGTAGAAGCCCGATGGTGAGAATGGTGGAGATGAATCCGTTGAACAGACCATAGCCGCACAGGGAGAGGATGGCGCTAGAGGGGGACAGCTTCAGGGATTCGGAAAAGTAGATGAATACCACATAGGCGAAGGACACATAGAGCATGGGACGGTAGAACCTGTACCTGTGGGTTACCTCCTTAACGCTGAAACAGGCCAGGCTTCCGGCCACTATGGTGATGAAGGCCAGTTTGAAATCAAAGTAGTTCACCACCCCCAAAAGCACCCCCAGGGAAAAAGTGAATATCAACCCAACTTCCAGATCCAGCAGGATGGTCAGGAGCATGGAGCCTATGGTAACCGGAATGAGATAGGCGGAAAGCTCCCAGCGGAACAAGATCAGGTAGGCTAAGACCATCTGCAGGATGAGCGTGCTGGCGACCATCAGAAGTCTGGCGTTGTCGAAGAAGATGTCGGGCTTGACGAAGTACAGAAACAGAGCCAGCCCCAACACGATGGCTCCGGCGAAGAAGATTCTGCTCAGCAGAGGAAAAAG
>CAYFQZ010000560.1:0-5736 GCA_964345305.1 uncultured Ignavibacteria bacterium
GACGGAATAGACTGATAAGCGGACTTTCACTGGGCGTGGTGGTGGTGGAGGCGGGAGCAAAGAGCGGAGCCCTGCTCACCGCCAACTGTGCTTTGGAACAGAACAGAGAGGTCTTCGCCATTCCGGGAAATCTGTGGTCCCAAAAGAGCGAGGGAACCAACAGGTTGATCAAACAGGGAGCCAAACTGGTTACCTCGGTGGAGGACATCCTGGAGGAGCTGCCGATTGCACTCAGGGGCGGAAAGCTGTCGTCGCTGGCTGCGCGCGAAGCGGATCTCCCCGATCTTTCGCAGGGAGAGAAAGGCATATTCAAACTCATTTCCGACGAGCCCCGTCACATTGACAGAATAGCCACTGACGCCTCGGTAAGCGTGTGGGATGCCCTTTCTCTGCTTCTGTCGCTGGAGCTGAAAGGACTGGTGAAACAGCTTTCCGGAAAGATGTTCATACGAGCCTAGAACTCAGACGGGCGGAGGAGAATGTTCTGGGAGGTAGATGAGAAGTTGAGGCAGGCGATTGGAGGAGGGCATTTCGGTGAGAAACAGGTGTTGTCCGACAAGTCAGCAAATGGTTGCTTTTGGGTTGGATTTGGGTTAAATTAATAAATTAATTGCTCTCGGCGGTTTCACAAGTGGCGCTCAGGTAGAGAAGGATAATCGCTTGGTGGAAAGAAAGATTGAGGTAACAAACAAGCTGGGGCTCCATGCCAGACCGGCCATGATGCTGGTGCAGAAGGCCTCCAGCTTCAAATCCGAGATCAGGCTGCAAAAGGAGGATGCCGAGGCCAACGCCAAGAGCATCCTGAGCGTGATGGCCCTGGCGGCAGAGGTGGGCAGCTTCGTGATAATCAAGGCCGAAGGCGAAGACGAACAGCAGGCTGTGGAGACCATTGCCAGGCTGTTTGAAGAGAAGTTTGGAGAGGAATAGGTGAAAAAGCCAGACAAACAGGTATGCACCATATATCGGGGAATTCCGGCTTCGCCCGGAGTGGTGATCGGGAAGGTCTTTCTTCTCAAACGAGAACGTATTCAGGTGGCGGAGGAGACGATTCCCGAGAGCGAAGTGGCTAACGAGACCCGGAGGCTGAGGGAGGCTCTGGATGAGACCAGGGAGGAGATGCTCAGGATGAAGGAGAAGGTGGCAAAAAGAATCGATCCGGATCACGCCAAGATATTCGATGCCCAGATCATGATCCTGGATGACGAACTGATCAACAACCAGGTGATGGAGGCCATTCAACGGACGAAAAGTACGGCGGAGTTTGCCTACAAGAAGGTGATCGAGCAAACCATCAAGACCTTATCCTCATCCAAGGACGAATATCTCAGAGAACGGATTATGGACATCAGCGCGGTGGGAGACCGTCTGATCTATAATCTTCTGGGCATAAAGCATCTCACCCTGGAGAGCATCGATTCTCCCGTGATTGTGGTGGCCAGGTATCTGTCTCCGGGCGACGTGGTTCACATGAAAAAGGAAAGCGTTCTGGGCTTCGCCACCGACATCGGCGGAGGCACCTCCCACGTTGCGCTGTTAGCCAAATCCATGGGGATTCCTGCCGTGGTGGGACTGAGGAGCTTCTTCGACCAGATTGACGACAAACAGAGCATAATATTGGACGGGATAAAGGGAGAGGTGCTGATCTGCCCGGATGAGCAGACCGTCAGAGAATACGAGAAGCGGAGGAAGTATCTGCTTCAAAAGACTGCGCAGCTCTCCGAGCTGAAGACCCTCCCGGCCCAGACGCTGGACGGAAGAGAAATCGAGCTTTCCGCCAACATCGAGCTTCCCGCGGACACCGACCTGGCCATGGAGTACGGGGCGGAGGGCATCGGGCTGTTTCGCACTGAATACCTCTACATTGCCCGGGCCGGTTTCCCCACCGAACAGGAGCAATACCGGGCTTATCTGGAGGTGGCAGAGAAGGTGTATCCCAAATCGGTCATCCTGCGCACCTTTGACCTTGGTGGGGATAAGTTTGACCGGCGCGCCGACAGCCGTTACGAAATGAATCCCTTCTTGGGGTGGCGAGCCATCCGTGCCTGCCTGGATCTTCCGAACACTTTCAAGACGCAGCTCAGGGCCATGCTGAAAGCAAGCGCCAAAGGAAACATAAAAATCATGTTCCCCATGATCTCCGAGGTGGGAGAGCTAAGTAAGGCCAAATCGGTGCTGGAGGAGGCCAAGGAGGAGTTGAGGAAAACGGAAGTTCCCTTCGACGAGAACATCCCGGTGGGGATAATGGTGGAGATACCTTCTGCCGCTCTGGCAGGAGACGGTCTGGCCAAGGAATGCGATTTCTTCAGCATCGGTACCAACGACCTGATACAATACACCCTGGCGGTGGATAGGGGCAACGAAAAGATTGCTCATCTCTATCAAGGCTTTCATCCCGCCGTGCTCCGGCTGATAAAGGAGAGCATCGACGCCGCCCGCAGGAACGGCATCTGGGTGGGCCTGTGCGGGGAAATGGCGGCCGACCCCCTGGCCACCGTCATGTTGGTGGGAATGGGGGTGGACGAGCTTTCCACCTCGGCCATAGCCATACCGGAGATAAAGAAGATCATCCGCTCGGTGAGCTTCGAAGATGCCAAGAGGCAGGCGCAGAAGGTCCTTGGCCTTCCGACCGTGGATGAGGTGAAGAGGTTCCTGGTGGAAGACTACGGGGCAAGATTCGGCACCGCCAACAGAAACAGACTTCTCTGAGCTGGAAACTGCAATGCGTCCATCGCCGGATCGCAGCCAAGAGAATGGAGTCCTTCGGGACGTCCCTACCAAAGGATCGCCCGACCACATGGGCATTCTGGATCAAATAGAGAAGGTCCGAGATTTAGATCCCGGGGGGATGTACCATCGTATCTATCAGTTCCCCTCTCAATTCGAGGATGCACTGAGGCGCACCAGGCAGGTACGGCTTCCCGACTGGGACAGCGGCAAGATCACCGGCATAGTGCTCGCTGGTCTGGGTGGCTCCGCCATTGGCGGGGACCTGGTGCGATCATATCTGGCAGAGAGATTGAAGGTCCCCTTTTTGATCTGCAGGGACTACAGCCTTCCCCATTTTGTAGGTTCACCCTCTCTGGTATTCATGTCCAGCTACTCCGGCAATACTGAAGAGACCCTGTCTGCCTTCCAGGACGCTTCCAGGCGCAGCGCAAAGATCATCTGCATGACCTCCGGCGGCAAAGTGGAGGAATTGGCTTCAAAGCAGAGTCTGCCCTGCATCAAACTGCCCGGTGGATTTCAGCCTCGCGCCGCTCTGGGCTACTCCTTCGTGCCGGTATTAACCGTACTGGAGGAGATCGGATTCGTGCAAGGCGAGCAGGCAAGAGTAAGGAGTACACAGGAATTCCTGGAGGAAAGCAGGGACAGATATGGCATTCAAATAAACGCCGAGAAGAACGAAGCTAAAAAGCTTGCCTTGAGGTTGCATGGGAAGCTGCCCATAATCTATGCCGCCGGTAACCATTTCGATGCGGTGTCGACCAGGTGGAAGGGCCAGATGTGCGAGAACGCCAAGATGCTTGCTTTCAACAACGTCTTCCCGGAATTCAATCACAACGAGCTGGTAGGGTGGAAGGTGCTGTCGGACTGTCGAGACTCCTTGATTGTCGTGATCCTGAAGGACCGGCAAGACCACGCTCGCATAAGAAAGAGAATGGAAATAGTCAAATCGATAATCGAAAAGCAGAAGGTCGAGGTTATAGAAGTGGAAAGCCGCGGGGAAGACCTTCTGTCACGGATGTTCTCGTTGATCCAACTGGGGGATTTCGTCAGCTTCTACCTGGCTGTGCTGAACCGGGAGGATCCCACTCCGGTTAAGGTCATAGATTACCTGAAGAATGAACTCGCCAGGCAGAAGTGACACAGCCTCCTTGTTATTTGAATATCATGCCTGATATCAGAAAATCTCGACGATTAATCCTTCTGCTCGTTTTTCTTGGCATCTTTCTGTTCTGGCCCGGTTCGGCTCGGTCTGCTGAAGATACGCTTGGGACAAAGATCGCTCCCCCTTCCGATTTGAAGGCCGGGGATACGCCCGACGACGGCGGAGGCAGTCTAACCCTATCCTGGCAGCTCTCGCCGGACGATGGGGAGGCAATAGGCGATGTAGACGGCTATCAGATATTCCGGGCCAGTCGCAGCGATACGGTTCTGCAGTTGATCACCCTGGTGGCCGACAATATCACCTCCTTCACCGATCCTGAGCTGGACGGCAAGGAGGAGTACTCCTACGCGATAAGAGCCAAGAGAGGGGAGATTTTTTCGGAGCTGGTGCGCTCCAATCTTGCCAGCCCGAAGATCAACTGGTTCAGATTCAGCCGATTGAACATGTTGGTTCTGCTGGTGGTCTTCTCCGCCTCGGTGCTCCTCTATATTCGCAGCGCCAAAGCCGGAAAGAGCCTTTTCGTTCGCAAGCTGGCCGGGTTGGAGGCGGTGGAGGAGGCAGTGGGAAGAGCCACCGAAATGGGAAAACCGGTCCTTTTCATACCGGGGATATCGGAACTGGACGAAATCCAGACCATCGCCGGGCTTTCCATCCTGGGCAGGGTGGCCCGTATCACGGCCGAGTATGATACTCCCCTGGTGGTTCCGGTACTCTATCCCATGGCGCTGGCAGCTGCGGGAGAGGTGGTCAAGGGAGCCTACTGGGATGCGGGAAAGCCGGATAGCTTCCGGCCGGAGATGGTCCGCTACGTCGCGGGCGAGCAATTCGCCTACGTGGCGGCGGTGAATGGAATAATGCTCAGGGAGAAGCCAGCGGCCAACGTCTATATGGGCGCTTTCTACGCCGAGTCTCTTCTTCTGGCGGAAACCGGATTCGCTGCGGGCGCCATTCAGATCGCCGGAACCGCCATGCCGGAGCAGCTCCCCTTCTTTATCGCCGCCTGCGACTACACCCTGATGGGCGAGGAGCTTTACGCCGCCAGCGCCTATCTGTCCAAAGAGCCCCTGATGCTGGGAAGTTTGAAAGGGCAGGATCTAATAAAGATTGTGCTGGTCGGGTGCATTGTCATCGGGGTCATATTCGAGGTGCTGCAGATAGGAAACGGATTCTTCACCAGGTTATTCCTGGAGCAATGACCGGCCTCAGGTCAGGGGAGAAGCTCTGCTCCTCCCTTTAAAGGCCCAAACGTCGAGCTTGGATACGATGAAGACGCAATTTCCGGTAGCCATCGCTTTTCTTTCCGGATTCATCATGGTGGTGGCCTTTTTTGTCCCGGAGAAGAACCTGGAGAATTTCAGCCAGAACCTTCTAACCTTCGTGACCATCGTAGGGGGATTCACCCTGCTTCTGGGGATCGTCAATATCCTGCGGGCCAACATCCAGGTGGTGAAAAAAAGGGGTAAGGAATGGGGCTTCAAGCTCCTTTTGATCCTGACCCTGGTGGTCATGGCCCTCTCATCGTTCGTATGGGGAACCCAGGAAGGCACAGTCTATCACTGGATGTTTCAAAACATGCAGGCTCCCATGATGTCCACCATGTTTTCTCTTCTGGCATTCTTCATTGCCTCGGCCGCCTATCGAGCTTTCAGGGCCCGCACCAGGGAGGCAACCATCCTGCTGATCACCTCGGTGATAGTGATGCTGGGAAGAATCCCTCTGGGACAGTTTATTTGGAGTAGATTGCCTGAAGTGACCGACTGGATCATGGCCAATCCGAATCTGGCCGTGCAGAGAGGCATCATCATCGGAGCAGCCCTGGGAGCAGCGTCCATGTCATTGAGGATAAT
>CAYFQZ010000561.1:0-11000 GCA_964345305.1 uncultured Ignavibacteria bacterium
AGAAGGAAGCGTCGGGAGAGCTTGAGCCGGCCGGTTACCGTGGCTTGCAAGTTTGGGGTTTCAGGTGAGATGATAAAGCAGAGCTGACCGTAGGTGAATGATTTCCATACAGAAGAAACCTGTCCTGCCGCCAGAGAGGAAGAGCTGCTGACGGACACTGGGGAGGTGGCAACTTCTGAGGGAGGTAGGATCAACGAAGGTTTGATCTTCGGAATGGGGGAGCAGCTCAAACAGATCCATATGACTGCCGGGTTGGCTGCCACTGATGCCAACAGGACGCTTGGTGCAGAAGAGAGGATCAGGTCTCTCTCTTCTGGTATGGCGAGGGCAGCGAGATAAAGGCGACAAGAAAGGAGGTGAATTCAGTTGAATAAACTCAACGTCCTGGACTGGATAGCCTTGATACTCATCATCGTCGGTGGACTCAACTGGGGATTGGTCGGCATATTCAAGTTGGATCTTGTGGCGGCCATCTTCGGGGAGATGGGGATCATCTCGCGCATCGTCTATACACTGGTTGGCTTGTTTGCGATATACGTGGCCGTGATGTCCGGCAAGCTTGCCAGGAAGCAGCCTGGCGCATAGGGAGGTCTTGGGTGGACGCCGTCGTGTTGCCGACCGCAAAGCAGAGTTAGGTCTTCGGAGAGCCGAATCTCTGATTTGGAGGTTCGGCTTTCCATTTCCTTGCCGCAGCATTATCTTCGCGCTGGTTGTGGGAAGCTCTGGCGCGCCACTTTCGAAAGGGTGGCGGAAGGAATCTCCTTGTGTTTTGGCGGAAAAGCCGTATATTACCGTTGAAAGGTCGGTGCTTCATACAGGTCTTTCGGGGCTGAGAGGATTACCTTGATAGAGTATTAAGCGAAAGGGAACGCTGTCCACCGTCTGTCGCGGGATCGACGGTTGGAAGACAAACTGAAAGGAGTTCACACCATGCGAAAGGCGGCAGTCAGTTTCATACTGCTTGGTCTTCTGATCTCAATCGGGGCCGTTCCGGCCATGCCCGGAGATATTGAAGTGCCAGGCGTTGTCCAGAATGCAGAAGATGATTATCTGCCGGTACTGCCCCGCTGGCGGGAAGGCGGCACGCCCTATAACCCGCAGCAGTCTCTGTATCCGTACGCCATTGCAGGCCCCAGGCTGAAAGATGTGCCAACCGGCTTGACTGCATCACCACCTGAGTACGATCCGACTCGAGGCGTGGTCTTCTGGTATCAAACGGGCCACTGGACCGAGGTGGTCATCGACCTTGTGGTTGCGCTGACGGCCGATCCAACTCACGACGACGTCGCCTATGTGGTGGTCACCAGCAGCTCACAGCAGAACATTGCCAGGAGCAATTTCCTGGCAAATGGGGCCGACACCAGCAAGGTCCGATTCTTCATTCATCCCGGCAATTCGGTTTGGATCCGCGATTACGGGCCTCACTTTGCCTGGCAGGACGGCGCCCTTATGATCGTGGACAGTCATTACTATCCCTCCCGCTATCTGGACAATTTCGTCCCCACTCTTCTGGGGGATGAGGATTTCATCATGCCCACTTACGACATGGGCCTGTACTACTCGGGCGGTAACTTCCTTCCGGGCCCTGACCGGACCGCATTTGTGTCGGCCCTGGTCACTGTGGACAACCCTCCCTCTGAAGGTTTCGACGAGGCTTTCATAGCCGAGCTTTACCAGACCTATCAGGGAATAGACAGCCTGCATATCATGCCCCAGCTGCCGCCCAGCGTGGATGGCACCGGTCACATCGACATGTGGATGAACATTGTGGACTCTAATACGGTGATCATCTCCAAGTTCAAGGAGGGCTCCAATCCCACTGCCATATCGATCACCGAGAATGCGGTGCCCTACATGGAGGCTTTGGGCTTCGAGGTATATAGGACGCCGGCCTGGAATGCCCCTCATCCCGATTACGGATACAACACGCACTGGACCTATACCAATGGCTTTCGAGTGGGTGATCGCATCTTCATTTCCACCTTTGGAGAGACTTACCCGGACTATGCGGATGAGGATGCCGAGGCGCTGTCGGTGTTTGAAGCGGCGGCCGGAGCCGGGGTCGAGATCGTACAGATCAACAGCTATTCCATCATCTGGGCTGCAGGCGCCCTCCACTGCATCGTGATGCAGGTGCCGCGCTATACCGAATCGGCGCCCGCCGCATGCGTCATATCGCCGAACGGAGGCGAGCTTCTGATCAGCGGAACGACCCATAAGGTTGAATGGGTGGCCACCGATACGGACAACGATTCTATCCCCCGCATCGACCTGTACTACTCAACGAACGGCGGCCTGGATTGGGAATACATGGACTCGGCCGCCGACGCCGGGTCGTATGAATGGACCGTTCCCGGCCTCAGAACGGAACAAGCCATGATCAAGGTCGTGGCCACGTCGGCAGACTTCGACCAGGGTGAGGCAGTCAGCGCAGACGTCTTTCAGATCGCCCCCGGCACCCAGACGGTCCACGATTTCTCCACCGGCGCCAGCGTGGACAAGTTCGGCTACGGGTACCGAAGCTACGCCTGGTCGTTTGTTGACGGCAACCGGACTCCGGTGACCACCGAGCTCACCCCCAGCAATTACTCTGCGATAGCATACTCGGATGCAACGGGTGGCGACTACGACCCCAACCGCTACATCTCACAAGATCCGTCGGCCAGCTATGAGTCCACTCACATCTTCGAGTTCACCATAGACGAGGATTTGGCGGAGATTGACGACATCGGGATTCTGTGGGAGGGCTATGCGGATCAGTGTACTCAGATCGAGCTGTACGTCTGGGACTACGTCGAAGGAAACTGGGGTGACGCTGCCGGGTTTTGGGACCAGAATCGCTTCATGGACAACTGGGCCGGGAATCGGGACGGCTATCTGGAAAAACACATCCGTTCCGACTTCGATCGATACGTCACTCCTGGAAGCGGTCAGATGACACTGCTGTTGTATGCTGAAAGAAGCTCGGACCCATCTTTCCACGACTACGTCACCGTGACGGTAAGTATGATTGCGCCCGAGGCCATCTGCGGCGATGCCAATAACGATGAGATAATCGAAGTAGGCGACGTTGTACACTTGCTCAATTACCTGTACAAGGAAGGGCCGGAGCCCGACTGCATACCGATAAGCGCTTGCGGTGACGTGAACTTAGACGGAATAATCGACGTCGCCGATGCGATTTACATCCTCAACTACCTGTACAAGTCCGGCCCGGAGCCCTGCAACCCTCCGGCTGCCACATGATTCGCACGTCAGGAGCCTCCGCGCTCCTGACCGCATTATGAACCCTCCCTTCGATTCCCTCCAATAAAGGGAGGGAAGGAACGGTCTCCTATCCCTTGGCCGGAGAGGACTGAGTCAAAGATCCCGCCAAAGCTGGGGAAGAGGGTCATAAAAACAAAGTCCCCTCTGATGAGCGGGGATCAAGGGGTCCCGCGAGGCTGCAAGTCATGTAATGCCCGACCACCTGGCCGAATCTCTCTGGAGGTTCGGCCTTTTTGGTTTGGCCTCAGCCTTCGTCAGGGCGTGTTGAACCAATAGTAGTGAAGCATCCTGCTCTCTTGAGTTGGGTCACGCCTGCTCGAGTCGGGCCCCTTCGCGGCGGGCAGGAGCCAGCAGAACGATAGAAAATACTTGACATTAATGTTAGGATGGGGCTACCTTTAAGCATCGGAGAGGGAATCCTCTTAGCGACAATAGCAGTTCGCCCTCCCTTGACAGGAGCAGGTGAACGCAAGCGGGAGAATGGCTGAGGCTCAGGATCGCCACGGGAAGAGGTGTTCTGGGAGCAGGCCGTTTGCCCCGGACTGCCTTCAGGCAGGTGGTTGGGCAAAAGATGTAATCGAAGATGGCATGCCGAAAGCAAAACCCTATTCGGCATGTGGTAACCCGATTGAATAAGCAAGGAGGATGCCATGCGCAAAGTAATTGATCATTGTTCCTGGAACGGGATAAGCCTGCTGCTCCGAGTCCTCGCATTGGCTCTCGTTCTTGGGATGGCCCTTGCCGGGTGCTCCCGAAACGGCGACGGCCAGGGGATGCAGAACCCAGTAGGTCCTCAAGGTCCGGCTGATCCGCCAGATGCCCCCGACCCCTCTTTCTGCATCACAGTTCCAGATGATGTGACCACGATTCAACAGGCGATCGATTCTCTGCCGCCTCAGGGAGGTACCGTCCGCGTCCGGGCCGGAACTTATGTCCTTGGCCAGGGAATTCACGTGAATCGATCAAATGTGACGATTGTGGGAGAACAGGGAGTCGTCGTTAGGCTTGGAGACCACGTGAACCAGCCAGTGTTCCTGGTGGGAACGGATGAAGAGATCCCCAGCGTAAGCGCCGAGAACATTCGAATCTCCGAAATCGAAGTCGACGGGAACAAGGACCATCAGGATTCAGAATACGACGCCACCAGGCCATGGATTAGAAACAACGGGATAGACATCAGGATGGTACATGACCTTTGTATCGACAATGTTGACAGCCATGATACTCGCAGTGGCGCTATAGTCGTAAGCTGGAAGTCCAAAAGGGTGTTTATCCACCATTGTTCTGTGCATCATAATTGCTGGGACGGGATCGCTTTGTATGATAGCGAAGACATACAGGTATCGGACTTCATTTCTTACGAGAATCAAGCAGCGGGGTTGAGTTTGGATAATGAGCTAAGGCATGTGTTGTTCGATAACGGTTCGCTTAAGGGCAACGGGACCGTGGGCATCTTTGCGAAGAATTCGGAGGACTTGAGTTTCCATGATCTGATAGTCTACGATAATGAAACGGATGGCTGTTTCCTGTCACATGATACACTCGGAACGGACACGGGTGTAAAACGATCCTTCTTCGTTGGTTGCTCGTTCATTGACAACGGGAGGTATGGATTCTGGCTGGCCTCACCGGCAAGCGATTCCCCAGGAAATGCAGTGATCGGATGTTTGTTTTCCGGAAATGTTTCCGGTGCAATCGAGCTACACCCAGACGGTGAGCTACACCAGGAAGCGAATGTATTCCTGCCCTCTTCGGGGGTCTTCCGCCCGCCCTCATGAAGTCGGTCAGCAGGTCACGAGCCCTCCCCCTGACAATTTATGACCTCCTGCATTTCCCCCTTGTCAGAGGGACAAAAGCGAGTCTTCCCCCCTGATAAGGGGGGATCAAGGGAGGGTTCGAAGGCATCACAAATCGCCCAGCCTGTAAGTCAGGAGCCCTGTGTTTCCGCCCTGTCAGGGCAACGATGACGGGCCTCCCCCCTGATAAGGGGGGATTAAAGGGGGGTTCGACCCAAAGGGCGCACATTTTGTAACCCCCTCTATCCCCCTTGTCAGGGGGACGATGACGCGTTTCCCCCTTGATAAAGAGGGATCAAGGGGCTTCCATAAGATTTGTATGTCAGGGGCCCTGAACTCCTTACCGGTGCCGAACCACCTGGCCCAATCTCGCTTTTCAGGTTCGGCTCTGCGGTGCGCACAGTCGAACCGCCTTTTTGTTACCCTTCGCGCTGATTGCTCCGGCCAGGAGTCAGCCAAGAGTCAGCCGCCCGGGTCATCATTTTTGCGCGTGCTTGCCCCAAAGGGCAGAGGCGAGCCACACCAAGCCCACAAGGATAAGGAGAACAGGTATCAACTCAACCTCAGGCTCGAACAGCTCCCAGATGCCACCAAGCAGGAAGAGCAGCCCGACCACAACCCAGAATACTTCCAGCTTCAGATTCGAGAAGGCACGAACCGCCTGCTCGCCCAATGTGATCACGCCCACTCCCAGCAGGCCCACCCCCAGCCCGAGGTCCGCCAAAAAAGCAATCCCCACCCAGACAAAGAACAACCCCCATCCCACGGCATCCAGCTTCTTGGCCAGGCTGTGTCGCGCAGCGGAGTTTGCCTCGTCGAGTTGTGCCCTTCCCGCCTCGCCAGGTTTCTGATCGTTCATAATGAGTCCTCCATGGAGAGGTTTTGGCTGACGCGAAAATACTCCGGATCGCTCATCAGGGGGGATCTAATTATTTGTCAACCCCCTTCAACGAACTGATCCCCGAATGTAGAAATACTCCGGCCCCTTGTCAATATCTTTCCGGCGATTTCGGCGTGTGTGCCGATCCGTTCGCACCTCGCAGACGGGTTTGAATCTCTGGCAAGGTAGTTCGGCCGTCTTTGTTTGCCTGGGGGCTCACTGCCCAACGTCTTGGCGCACTTAGGGGAATCGCAGTCTACTTTAGAAGCAACATTTTTCTGGCCGCGGAGTATCCGGCAGTCGTTATGCGGTAAAGGTAGATTCCACTGGAGAGTTCTTTGCCGGAGTCATCTGTTCCGTCCCAACCCACTAGTTTATTTCCGGCTGCCAGGTATTCGTCCACCAGTGTTCTGACTCTCTGACCAAGAATGTTGAAAATCTCCAGTCTGACCCGCTCCGGCTTGGTGAGTACGAATTGTATGCTGGTCAGCGGATTGAACGGATTGGGGTAATTCTGCAGCAAAGTGACCGCCTCGGGGGTTGCCGCCTCAGTCCATTCGACAGAGGTCGTGGTGTCGATACAGAAAGTCAAGGGGATGACTTTATCCTCCAACTGATGATTCTCGTCCCAGCTATCGATGAGCAAGTCGGCGTGATAGATACCCTGAGGATAACAAAGTGGATCGAAGCTCAAGCTCAGCGTCTTGCTTTCTCCCGGCTGAAGCCATCCCTTTCGCGAATCCACTTTGACCCAACCGGGCTTTATCATTATCGCCAGCGAATCGTGGAGGGAATGCTCATTGTGCATCACTTTCAGCCCAACCGTACCATCCCGATTCTGGATCCCCACCGTGGCGGAGTAGATCGAATCGGGGATGCGAAGATACTGAAACGTGATCTGGCCGTCGGGCGTTAGTATGGCCTGCAAGGTGTAGGGTCCTCCGCCTGCCTGTCCGTAGCGATGAATGTTCAGAAAAGATATGACGGCAGAATCGGCGTTCGAGAAGAAGTGAATGGCAGAACTGTCAGCTAACTTCAGATCGTCCCAAAACGCGGCCACCAGATAATAAGGTCCCCACAGCCAGGGGAGCTGTTGATTGACGTAACATTTGAAAGTGTCGCTGTAGCAAGGGAGCAGATGCGAAAAACTGAGCCATCCGTCCGAAGAGATCCCCAAGCTATCAAAGGTATCCTCGTAGAAAGGAAAAGAGAACCCCAGCTCGAAGAATCCATAATCCTCGTTGTCATCCCCTGCCTGGCCGACGCAAATTCCGCGGTCTTCGATGTCCACCCAGCAAAACCCCGATTCGGAGTCCAGGGTATTATCCGTCCAGGTGTAGCCGTAAGGATCGGAGCCGCCGATCCGGTCTGTGTGCTGCACTCCCAGTTGGACTCTGAACATTAGAGGCAGCCCACCGGAATTGGTTAACCGCAAACTCTCGGAAACCGGCTGACCTCCACTTGTGTGTACGGAAAATCCGTCCCTGTCAGCATCCAGCGCGGCCTCGTTGCGAGGAGTCGCCTGCGCCAGGTTGGATGCCCTGCTTTCTCCCGAGGAGTCCAGACAGGTCACGCGATAGAAGTAAGTCTCATCCGCTGCTACGTTCGAATCCGTATGCCCAAACTGCAATCCCGGAACGGCGGCAATGAGGTTGGACTGATAGATCAGCGTATCCGGATTCTGCGAGCGATAAATCTGGAAACTGTCCACTCCTGATGAGAGATGACCGTTTGTTACGATGTCCGCTTGTATCATCAGATTGTGTGCGGTTGGATGCCACTCAAAATGGTGGAAAGTTCTCTTGCCCCAAAAGGAGTGACCAGCGTTCGGCAGGTCGTCTTGCGCTATCAGGGGAGACAAGGGAGAGTCCTCCTGCCAGTGGAAAACGATCCAGAATATGGAATCCCGCAGCAAAAGGCTGTGCTCAACGCCAACCCATTCCCCTTCGGATAAGCTATCTTCTCCGGTAGCTGAGCAGGAAACCGAATCCAGGAAGCGGTTCTGTGGAATGCCTCCGGAATCGGCATTGATCGTCACGAAGAATGAAGCTCCGAAATCGTAGTCCGGATCACCATCCGCCCCTTGATGCGGGACGTAGAACCTAGACCTTAGAAGATGAAGCGGAGCTGACGGCGAATTCATCCTGGCCGCCACGCAGTTATCTCGCCACGGCAAAACCACGTGCATTCCGCTGAGCATCTGGTCTCCGTGGCTGGCCAGGTTATGGGTGTCCGGATGAGGGCTGAACCAGAAAAGCGGGACCTGTCCATCCTGACCGCTGATTGCGGTCAAAAACGAGGGAGGGTAAATATCATCAGCACGGGTCGAACCGGGCCAAGCGAAGGCAGACAAAGTCGCGCAAGAGGCGATTAGGACGAAGGAGACGCCGAACGAGATTCGCCGGGAATTAGCTTTCACTATCCCCACCCCTAGTGAAATTCAAAAGATTCTTTGCGACAGAGATAAGTAATTCCCAGCTCCACAAGAAGTCAAGAGAATTTTCGCAGCCTGAACAAAAAATTACACTGCACATCGGAGGTGAAAAACCTTGACTTTGGCGACCACCAACAATAGAATCCAATGGCAGGACCGAACGGCAAACCACGAGTGCAGAAAAGATGCGTGAAACGAAACTGTATAACCAGCTGGCCTGGACCTGGGAGATCTTAGTCTCTGAGGAGGATTTTGCCTCGGAGGCGAATTTCGTCAAGAAGATGGCCCGGAAATATGGGAGCTCGGGAGGAGGTCTGCTTTTGGACGTGGGCTGCGGCGCAGGACATCACCATCTCTTCCTCAAGAAGGATTACCAGGTGGTGGGAGTCGATGGCAGCCAAAAGATGCTTCAACTGGCACGAAGGCGGAACCCCGAAGTGGAGTACCGTGAGGGGGACATGCGGAACTTCAAGCTGGACCGGGTGTTCGACGTGATCATGGCCATGGACATGGTCATGTACAACCGGACCTATTCGGATCTGGAGAAAACCCTCGAGAACTTCTCCAGCCACCTCAAACCGGGCGGAATTCTGTTTTTCTATGTGGAGAACTGGAAGGAGAGATTCGAGCAAAACAAGACCAGGTTCAAGAAACGTAACAAGGATGATATTCAGATCGTGCTGATAGAAAATGACTATGATCCCGATCCTGCCGACACCGAGTTTGAGTGCCACCTTGTTTTCCTGATCCGCAGAGCGGGTGAGCTTGAAATAGAGGTGGACAAGCACCGCATGGGATTGTTCGAATTGAAAAGAGTGCTCCGGATGCTCAAGGACCTGGGCTTGACGGTGTATCTTTTTGAATTGGATTTGTCGGGACGCAAGTACCAGAAGGAAGGACCCATCTTCGTGTGCCAAAAGCCGGCATGAGCTGCCGCGCCGGCCGTTAGAGCCTGACCGGACTTGCTGTTTTGGCCTCTCACCGTTTTCGTTTGACAAAGCCGGTCTGATTCTCTTTATTCTATTCACTTAGGCGTTGTGCCGCTTGGTCGGGGCCAGGCTGCAGGACGGCAGCTGACCCTTTCCGATCGCACGAGAATTTCAGAACGTGAAGAAGGTGCCGTATGTCGTTTCCCGGATATGTTGACTACAGAAGAAGGGAGTTCTGCAAGGACGTGAAATGCCCGGTTCAACTGGAGCTGGACTCACAAGAGGAGGGCTCGGAGGAATACGAAACGATAAGACAGGTTTGCAAAGCCGACTGCAGATATACTACTTATCAATTCCATCACTGGCTCATTGATAAAGGCTACCTGATCGTCCGGCCCGACAAATAGCTCTCTTGTCCTGCGAGTCACTGAGTATTCGGAAAGAGCCCGTTTTGACCACAGGAGGTGCCTGATATGGATTGGGGAATGCAGAACCGGTTGAACAGACTGATTCAACCTGACGGGCATTGTTTTTTTCTGCCTATCGACCACGGATATTTCCAGGGGCCGACCAGTTGCCTGGAGAAGCCCGGGGAGACCATCAGACCGCTTTTGCCTTACTGCGATGCGCTCTTCGTCACCAGGGGCGTTTTGCGCTCGGCCGTGGAGCCTTCTCTGGACAAGCCGGTGATCCTGAGGGTGTCCGGCGGCACCAGCATGGTTGGTACGGACCTGGCAAACGAGGAGTTGACCACCTCCATTGAGGAGATACTTCGCCTGAACGCTGCCGCCGTGGGAGTGTCTGTCTTTGTGGGTACTGAGTACGAGCGGCAGACGTTGATGAACCTGGCCAGCCTGGTCAACGAGTGCGAAGACTACGGCATACCGGTCATGGCTGTCACCGCCGTGGGGAAAGAGGTGGGCCAGAAGGACGCGCGTTACCTCGCGCTGGCCTGCAGGATTGCTGCGGAGCTGGGAGCGAAGGTGGTAAAAACCTACTGGTGTGAAAAGGATTTCGACAAGGTGGCGGAGGGATGCCCGGTTCCCATAGTCATGGCTGGCGGACCCAAATGCGAAACCGAGCTAGAGGTATTCGAGTTCGTCCACGACGGCATGCAGAGGGGAGCCATCGGAATCAACCTGGGAAGAAACGTCTGGCAGAATCCCAATGCAGTGGCAGTGGCCAAAGCCCTGCGGGCCGTTGTCCACGAAAAGGCCACGCCCAAGCAGGCTCACGAGATTTTCAGCCAGGCGAAGAAAGCCTGACCTTGCCCCCTTCGGTCCCCCTCTCCACTTTGTGGAGAGGGGGATGTAGGGGGGAGAGGTTTCGACTAGGTAGCCTCTGCTCATCTCGCATCCTGAAGCATGCGGCGGCCTACATGCGCTACCGACGGCGACACTGAAGGAGAGATATCATGCGGGTGGCGATGTATTACAGCAATAAGGATGTTCGAATAGAAGAGCTGCCAACGCCAAAGATCAGTTCCGGTGAGTTGTTGGTTAAGGTGCTGGCCAGCGGCATATGCGGCAGCGACGTCATGGAATGGTACCGGATCAAGAAGGCTCCCATAGTGCTGGGACACGAGATCGCCGGCGAGATCGTCGAGGTGGGTGAGGGGGTGACGAGGTTCAAGCTTGGTGATCGCGTATTCGTATCCCATCATATTCCCTGCAACACCTGCCGCTACTGCCTGA
>CAYFQZ010000562.1:0-2648 GCA_964345305.1 uncultured Ignavibacteria bacterium
TGGGCGGCCACACAGCCCTGTAATGGTTCTCTTCTTCCTCATCCTCTGTCGGTGGCGGGCCGGGTGTCGCGGGTGGTGGTTGAGGTTGAACCTTTGGGGAAATGATCCACATGTGGTTAATCCTTGTGTTCCCAGGGCCTCGAGGCCACTTGTAAGTTGCAGTTTGTCCGGTGGCGGGGTCCATCACGTCATACGTACTGGACTTGGCGTTCACGGAATTCCCTGTAGTGGCGTGCCACGGCTGGCTTCCCCAACCCAGGATTATGTCTTCTCTTTTAAGCTCCCGCGCGTAAAGATCAAAAGTCATCTTTCTCGGGTTGTTCTCGTACAAGGGATACTTGAAAACACAAATCCCCAGCTTCGCTCTCAGCCATTTATCCAATCCTGACGTGACCTTGGATGCCTTAGTGCCTCTGCTGGGGCTGGTTTTCATATAACCGCGACTTGCCAGGGAATCCACCAGACCTTTAGTGCTCAGGCCCCCGGTTATGCCCGGAAACCCATGGCCAGCCCACCAGGTCAGGCAGGCCGCTGCTGCCGTGGGGACGCAGCCAGAGTTCACCTTCTGACCTCTCCTGTTCTTGCCCCACCAGGTCAATGTATCCTGGCGCATAGAGGGAATGCCCTTGTTGTAAGTGGAGTCCGCCGCACTATCCTTGGAGGTGGTGTACCAGCCTTCGCTGAAATTGTATATGGTCGCCTCCATCTCAGCGATGTGATCCGCCTGCAGGAAGAAGATCACCTCAATCGGACCGCAATACACCCCCGTGCTCTCCGGCTGGATAATAGTTGGAACAGGAGGGTTGGGATCGTAGTAAATGGTCACCGTGTCAGAAGCCTCCCGACCCATAGAATCGATCATGGTGGCCCTGATCAGGTAGTAGTCCTCCTCCAGTCCGTCCGCCACCCAAACGTGGCTCCAACCGTCTCCGCCAACCTGGGCAGTGTCCCAGGTGTTGAACCAAACATCGGTGCCGTCGTAGTCCGTTCCGATAGGATACCATATTCCGGACGGATCCATATATTCGAAGGTGACATGATCGATTCTGGAACCGTCACTGGTGTCGTCCACGGTGATGCTGACCGAATCGGAGAAATAAGTCTGATCGTACCAGGCGGTGTCACGGGGCTGAACTATTGCCGGCAGCGGTGGCGGATACTCATGGCAGATGTTCTGGGCGGCAGTAAGTCCGACCGAGTACAAGAGAATGTTACCGGGGAATCCTACCTCCGATACCAGGTCCAATGGGTCGACGTCAAACCAGATATAATCCTGGCATCCATACGGCGTGTCGTCCGTCATGGGACCCAAGCCCATGACCGGCCCTGGGAAATTGACGCCGGCAAAATAAGGACCGTCAACGCACACCTTCTCCGAAATCGGTACCAGCACCTCGTAGTTACCCGGCGCGGGCAGCTCCAGAACGTATATGTCGGAGGTGAAGAGTCCTTGCCCTGGATAGGGACAGGTGGGATCTTCCAGGTTTGCCTCCAGGATGTCGATGTACATCTCTGTGGTGACCGGAGCACTGGCGCAGACCCAGAAGTGTAACTCCACCACCTGGAAAGGATATGGATCAATGCAGCCGGCTTCCAGAGGGTTCTGATAAGAAGCGTAGGAGTGTCCCGCCTCGATCCAGTCGCTAATGCAGAATACGGGCGGACCCGTATGAATCACCTCGCAGATGTCTTTGCCTTCCGTGACGACCTCGGGTGCGGCGATCTTCAGCTCTCTGATCTCGGAAGACGACCTTCTCACCTGCGATTCGTCGAGTTGCCTCTCTGCTGCCCAGAGAGAGCAGCTAAGGATCATGAAAACCCCAAAGATCACAGCTATCCTTCGCACGACAACCTCCGCAGTTTGAAAGAGTTGAGTAACTTCACAGAGTCGAGAGACTTGTCTCAGGCGAGGTATTTCGTGAAGTGTATCGGTCGTTGCACAAGCTCCCTGAACCCCATTTCCATAATAAGCATAACTCATTTCCCGGTTTTGTCAAGAAAAATCAGGCCTCTGCGGCCCCTCAAAGCATTCGGGAAGGCGGCTTGCGGCGCAGACGGAGAAGCACCGCACACGAAGCGCGGCGCTGAAAAGCGATCCGGTGGTGGGCACAGGGATTCTATCCTGGATGTCCAGCCCCACTCGGTGATCAGAGGTTTTTGAGTTCAGTCTGCTTCTTCTCGGTGTCTACCAGGGCGTAGAATCCGTTTTTCAATGCGCCTGGATTGACAGCCGTGCACTCCCCGACTTTCTCGGTCCCCCTGGCAGAGTGAGCATGCCCGCAGAAGAGCCACTGCGGCTTGAACTTCCAGAGGGCATCGTTTATCACCTTGCTCCCCTTGTGCTTTCCGTCATCTACGTCCAGAGTGCCGACAGGCGGCGTATGGGTCAAAAGGATTCTAGCAGACGGCGGGCCAGATGGAAAGGTCAACCCGGATTCGAGTTCCCGGCGGGGAAATCGGAGTACGAAGAAATCCTCCCTCGCTTCTTCGGTGACCTCGCCTCCAAAGCCGTTCAGTGCAAATTCCGCCCGCACTATGAAGCCACCATGAACGATGTGCAACCTGGGATTGGCTCTCATCTGTTCCCACCCGATTCTGATATACTGATCCAGGGGCGAATCCACGTTTCCGGGAATGGAGAAAAACGG
>CAYFQZ010000563.1:0-4409 GCA_964345305.1 uncultured Ignavibacteria bacterium
GCCTGTGGCAACACTTTGAAGATATAAAGAGCCGATTGCCGCACTTTGCCCGTAGCGACGTCGAGATCAAATGCCACCATGCCGAACAGAGGTCAGGCGGAGAGGCTGAAAGGCTTCAGGGTTCCCAAGGTTCTTGTGGGCGTCAAGAACATGATCCAAGGTCACGGACATGCCATCGATTCGGCTTAAGACGAAATCCCGACCGAAGAGCGTTATTGACAGAGACACTCGTTACACATAAAAAACGGATGGAAGATGGGAAAACAACCTGATCTGGAAGACATTCGGGGAGCTCATTCACGAATCCGTTCTTACATCAGCAGGACTCCTGTCCTGACCTGCTCCGCCTTGAATCAGATGGTTGGAGCAAGCCTGTTTTTCAAATGTGAGAATTTCCAGAAGGTGGGTGCATTTAAGTTCCGCGGTGCCTGCAACGCGGTATTTTCTCTTTCCGATGAAGAGGCTGCGCGCGGCGTTGTGACCCACTCCTCCGGCAATCACGCTGCAGCCCTGGCCTTGGCGGCGGGCAAACGCAGGATCACCGCCAGAATCGTCATGCCCTCGAATGCTCCGAGGATCAAAGTGGACGCTGTGAGAGGCTACGGCGGCGCCATCACCTTCTGTGAGCCGACCCTGGAATCGAGAGAAAGCACGGCCGCCAGGGTGGTGGAAGAGACGGGTTCTGCATTCATCCATCCATCTAATGACTATCGTATCATGGCCGGGCAGGCAACTGCTACTTTGGAGCTAATGGAAGAGATCCAGGACCTTGACTTCGTCCTCGCTCCTGTGGGCGGCGGCGGCCTGCTCGGCGGGACCGCCATTGCCGCCAAAGGGCTGAATCCGGCAATCAAAGTCATCGGCTGCGAACCCAAGAATGCAGACGATGCATATCGTTCCAAGAAAGCGGGCTACATCATTCCGTCTGAGAATCCTGATACCATCGCCGACGGACTGAGAACCTCCCTCGGCGACAAAACCTTTCCCATAATCCGTGATCTGGTGGACGAGATCTGCCTGGCGACGGAAGAAGGAATCATAACTGCCATGCGGCATATCTTCGAGCGGATGAAGATCGTGGTGGAGCCATCTGCTGCCGTGCCAGTAGCCGTTTTGCCGTCAGGCCAGTTGAACGTAACTGACAGGAGAGTTGGCGTCATAATCTCCGGCGGAAATGTTGATTTCACCGAGTTCTTCCAACAGATGTTGAAGTCAACTCGAGAGTAAGAGACCCGGCCTACGGCTTCCTTTCCGTCTCATAGCCCCTGAAAGTCCTCTCAGCAGTTGGGTGCGTCCAGAAGCAGCTTTTGCGTCGTCGAGGCCGGTGAGCCCGGATAAAAAGACTCCTTGACTTTTCTGTCAAATCCCCTAGAATACTAACAGGGAATGACAACAGAAAATGAGTGCTCAACAGGATGTTGAGAGGCGCAGGGCTTCGTGCTGCGGGCGCGTTGCAGTGCGCCCGGGATCCGAAAACGCCCTGCGCGGTCTACGAGAATACCTTCGGTGGACACGATGGAAACGGACTTATCCAGCCGTACGGCGGTAGTCTTTCGATACCTGCTGCTCTTTCTTGCCGTTCTGTTCATCGTTACCTACTTGCTGGTTGCCCTCTTGCGAATGGGCTATCCCTTCGAGCTGGAATGGATGGAGGGAGCTTCGGTCGACCACGTGATGAGGGTCATCTCCGGCGAGAAGTTGTACGTGGCGCCCTCATTGGATTTTGTCCCCTTCATCTACACTCCCCTCTATTTCTATGTCTCAGCCCTGGTGTCCAAGATCGTCGGAACCGGCTTCTTCCCGCTGCGACTCTTATCATTCCTCTCCTCGCTAGGATGCTTCCTGATCATATTCCTGTGGGTCAGACGGGAGACCTGGAGCAGTTTCGCGGCAATCATCGCCGCCTCCCTGTTTGCTGCCACCTTCCGGATAAGTGGTGCCTGGTTCGATGTGGGCAGGGCGGATTCTCTGTTCCTCCTCCTGTTGTTGGGTGGATTGTATCTGCTCAGATTCAGAAGCTCCGTAAGATGGTACCTTCTCGCCGGGTTGCTGATTTCACTCGCCTTTCTAACCAAACAGATGACTCTGGTCGTGTTCCTGTTTGTGGCAGCCTATTGCTTTCTCATGAACCGCGGCCGCTGCATCTATTTCATCGGCACCGTGATCTTCCTGGTTGGAGCGAGCACCTTTCTTCTGGACCGGCTCCACGATGGATGGTACACCTACTACGTCTTCGACCTGCCCAGCCAGCATGCGCTGCTTAGGAACATGTGGACTGACTTCTGGACTGCAGATATCATGTCGGTGCTCTCTGTCGCTCTAATTGCTTCACTGTTCTATCTTGTCGTGCGCACGGCTGACTCGGATAGGAAGAAACACCTGTTCTACATACTCATGCTTGCAGGTACCATAGTTGCATCCTGGCTCTCCAGGGTGCATCCCGGCGGTTACGTTAATGTGCTTTTTCCTGCTTATGCCGCCCTCTCCATTCTGTTTGGATTGGCGTTACACTGGGTTTTCGAATACATTCGATCTCTTCCGATTGACAGGAGGGGACTCGTCGCAAACTACGTCTACGTCATCTGCATCATCCAATTTTCCCTTCTGGCATACAACCCTTTCGCCCAGGTTCCGGGCAAGAAGGATCTGGAGGCGGGCCAGGCCTTCATTGATGCCATGAGACAGCTGCCCGGCGACGTCCTGGTGCCCTATCACGGTTACCTTCCCTCGTTGGCCGGCAAGAGTTGTTGCGCCCATGAAGCCGCGGTCAACGACATACTCAAAGCCGACGACGGACCGGTCAAGGCCAGGCTGCTGGACGAGATCAACCAGGCACTGGGAGAGAGAAGATTCAACTGCATCGTTCTGAACGCCCCCTGGTTCCCGGAGCTCACCGAGAAGAACTACGTCAGGTGGAGACCCGTCTTCGACAAACAGGACGTATTCTGGCCCCCCACCGGCTTTCAGACCAGGCCGGAGCTGATTTTCGTCGCCAGGAGTGATGGCGCGGAGTGAAAGCGGCGGGGCACCACAGGTTCCTCACGGAGCCTGACTGCTCCATTCATTTGTCTCACAGCAATGCTGTGAGCAGCCCGCCGATGGGACACCCGAGAAAAATGATTGACTTGCGGGTAGAGTCAATGTAGTATGAGGTGAAATCATATCACCTAAGACGAGTCCTTTGTCAATTGATTCGTGTGGGCGTCAAGGTGAGGTACAGTGGGGAGCGTTCACCAGGTAATTCGCAGCAGGTAGCGAAAGGAGGGCAAGATGTTCGGTTCTGAAATACTCGATGTCGGCATCGGCCTCATTTTCGTGTTTCTGACTCTTGGTCTGTTCTGCTCAGTAGTAAACGAGTTGATTGCCAGGATAGCCGCGATGCGCGCTCGGACCTTGGAGGACGGAATACGCAATCTCCTCAGTGGGAATGACAGAGAAGGAGCAGATCTGGGAGACAAGTTCTACAACCATCCGTTGATAAAGGGGCTATATCCGAAAGCAAAGGGAGGCAAGAAGCCTTCGTATATTCCGGCCAGTCTCTTCTCGCAAGCGTTGCTCGACATCGTGGTGCCCGAGCGTGACGACGGATCCAAGGTGTTTGACGACCTGGAGAAAACTATCGGGACGCTCCCGGATAGCGACATAAAGAAGACTATTCAAGTCTTCCTGGCCGGCACGGAGAAGAAAATTCAGGACGTGAGAAAGAATATAGAGAACTACTTCGACCAGACCATGGATCGGGTATCGGGTTGGTACAGAAGGAAAATACAGTTGATTGCACTCATCGTAGCCCTTGTCGTAGCCGTGGGATTGAATGTCGACAGTTTGATCATCGCAGATACTCTCTACCGTGATTCCACGGTACGCGCATCGGTCGCTGCAGCGGCTGCAGAGATCATAGAGCAGGCTACCGAGGCGGATTCGCTTAAGGCCCCCCAGGCGATCGAGCAAGTCCGGGAGGAGTTTGAGAAGTTGAAGCTACCGATGGGATGGTCTGACCCTGACCTGAGACCTGAGGGGTTTGTGGGATGGATCGAGAAGCTTCTGGGCTGGCTGCTGACCGGGTTAGCGGTCTCCCTGGGTGCGCCATTCTGGTTCGACGTGCTGTCAAAAGTGGTCAAGATACGCTCCACCGGCAAGGAAATCCGGGTCGGCGAGAGAGAGAACGAAAAGGCGAAGAAGTAAGGCGTTACGCCTGGGTTCGGGGTAGCTGACCCCGAACCGACACATGGGGCACCTGGCGGGCACGAAGATTAATCTCAACACACCGCAAGCGGTGGGGCACCCGGAAGGTATGAACCGGCCACATGGGTAACATTATAGACCGAGGACATGGGTGACAGTTAACTTACGGCACCCAGACGGGCACGTCTGTGCTGACCAAGGAGGTGAAAGGTGCCGTGGAAAGA
>CAYFQZ010000564.1:0-5767 GCA_964345305.1 uncultured Ignavibacteria bacterium
GTTTTCACCTGAATTAACTCCGCCTTCAGCAACTGCAGCCTCTTGAGGAGCGCTTTCTCTCTAGCTTTCGCCCCGAAGGAGTGGGTGAACAAAACGGTCTGGATAGACCAGGAGGAGCCGGCGGCTTCCTCGCAGAGCCGCAGTCCCTCGACAAGGAATCTTCCCCGCTGGGCGCGCCCCTTTTTGGTTTTGAGCTTGCCAATTTCCTTTAGTCTTGCTTTCGAGAACATCAGATATCTGCAGATCGCAGGAATGCTTCGTCTATCTTGAGTATTTCCTCATTTTTCTGCCGACTTTATCAATGGGATGCCTTTTCGCCTGTCTCTTAAGCTTTTCGTAATTCTTCATTCCGGCTTCACACTCTTTCAACCAAGCCCTGACAAATGATCCATCCTGGATTTCCTTCAGAATCTTGGTCATTCGCTCTTTGGTCTGCTTGTCGATGACTCTTTTCCCCGACAGGTAGGACCCGTATTCTGCGGTTTTGCTGATTCGATCAAACATCCCCGCGATCCCATGTGCTTTGACGGTATTCACGATGTAGTCCAGCTGATGGACACATTCTAAGTAAGCGTTCTCCGGCGGGAGTCCGGCCTTGACCAGAACTTCGAATCCGACCTTCAAAAGCTCCGGCACCCCGCCGCACAGGACCGCTTGTTCCCCGAATAAGTCTCCAACCGCCTCGTGTTCGAAGGTAGTCTCAAACGCGCCGGCTCTCGCGCAGCCTATGGCTTTGGCGTACGCCAGGGCCCTATTCTTGGCGTCCCCGCTGGTATCCTGGTTGATGGCGATAAAACAGGGAACGCCTTTCCCGTCCAGGTACAGATTCCTCATGACCTCGCCGGGGGCGTGCGGAGCCACCATGATCACGTCCATGAAATCGGGCGGAACGATCAGCTTGAAATGAATGGACAATCCGCAGGCAAACAGCAGAGTCTTACCGGGAGAGAGACTCGGTCCTATCTCCCGACGGTAGATTCGCTGATGAAGGTGATCCGGAGCCAACAGGGAGATTACGTCTCCCAACCTGACCGCCTGTTTGGTAGGATAAAGGTCGAGACCATCTTCCCGAACCTTCGGTCCTCTCTTGCTCCCTTTGGGCAGGCCGACGATAACGTTTAGCCCAGAGTCGCGCAGGTTCAGCGCCTGCGCCCTGCCCTGATTCCCGTAGCCAAGGACGGCTATCACCTTGCGCTTCAGATACCTGAGGCGAGCCTGTTTGTCAGAGTATACCTTGAGAGTCATCTCGTCTTTCTGCTCTCTTGATTTCCGCTCAACTTCTCTTGTTGAATATAGCGGGATCGTCGGCGGTTGTCAAAAGCAAATCAGGGCAAAGCCAGGCGAAGGTGAGGATATTGTTATAATTCCTTGAGGAGTGGTCTCAGGATGTCAGGATGACGAGGAGGATGAGCGTCAAGGCTATGATAGCGACAGGCAGGACGATTCTGAGCATGAGGAATACGACGAGGCGCAAGAGTTGATAAAGTATCCATGACCCCACAAGGATCATGAAAAGGACCAAGCTCAACTGTCCCCACCAGCCCAGTTGGGAGAATGCCTGACCGATGAGCTCAGCAAATCCTTCCGTGATAGTCCCGAGAACGGCGAGCAGCAGCCTGAAAATCTGATCCGATAGAATGTCCAGGTGGAGGGACACCGATCAAACTCCTTGCTTTGCCTCCTGCCAACAGCAGGCTGCCCTTGACTGCTATCCTGCTCGTCCCCCCACGGGCGAGCCAATGTTAATCCGTTTTAAGTTAACTCTTTACTGCGCCTTTGTCAAGCTAGACTTCCACATATTCTCCTGGTCTGACTCAACCGAGTATTCTATTTGAGCAGTTGAAGTCCCTCGCTTGTGGAGGGCCATATGCAAAAAGCAGTTGCATACGCCAAAAATAGCGTTAAATTGACCTGCCGAAAGATGATCTTTGCGGAAGGCTGACCTGGTGATTGATCTGCACACACATACGGTACTGAGTGATGGGGCGGTTCTGCCGGCGGAACTTGTAAGATATGCGGAGATAGCAGGCTACCGGGCTATCGCCATCACCGACCACGTAGACTCCGGAACCGTGGAAGGCACCCTGACACAGGTCATCCGAATAGCCGAGGATCTGAACGGACAGGGAGGAATAATTGTCTTGCCCGGAGCTGAGATAACTCATATGCCGCCTTCGTTGATTCCAAAGCTGGCAGAGCGAGCGAGGAGGCTGGGGGCGAAGATCGTGATGGTACACGGCGAGTCACCGGTTGAACCGGTATGTCCCGGGACAAACCTCTCTGCGCTGCAAAGCGACATCGACATTTTGGCGCATCCGGGCTTGATAGGAAAGGATGAGGTGAAGCTGGCAAAAGAGAGGGGCATATGTCTGGAGCTTTCCGCTCGTAAGGGGCACTCCTTGACCAACGGACATTTGGTGGGGTTGGCAAGGAAACACGGGGCCAAGCTGGTGTTGAACACCGACGCGCACGAACCCAGAGAGCTGTTCTCTGAAGATCGTCTGAGGAAAGTCGGCTTGGGTGCCGGACTCAATGACACCGAATTCAAGCAGGTGCTAGAGAATTCCGCTGAATTGGTTGCCAGAAGATCTTGACCGGAACAAGTGAGCCATTCAGATTCTTGAGGACAAAAAAGGATATGAAGATCGGGTTCTCCAAGCTGCAAGCTCTGGGTAACGATTATATCTACGTCGACTGCTTTAAGCAGAGATTGCCCCGATCAAAGTTTGCCCATCTCGCACGAAAGATCTGTGATAGACACTTCGGGGTTGGAGCTGATGGTCTGATTCTAGTGGCACCGGGCAGAAAGCACAAATACAGAATGGTCTTCTATAACCCGGACGGCTCAGAGGCGGAGATGTGCGGCAACGGAATCAGGTGTTTTGCACGCTTCGTCTATGAACAAGGACTGTCCAGAAACAAGCTTCAGGATATCGAGACCAAGGCCGGGGTGATTCGTACGGAGATCCTCAAGACCGGCGGAGACTTCCTGGTTCGGGCAGATATCGGGAAGCCAATCCTGGAGAGGAAGAAGATACCAGTTAAAGGCAGAGGTAAGTTCTGTATAAACGAGGTTCTGAAGCTTGCCGAGGGCAAGGTAAGAATCACCGGTGTCTCGGTCGGCAATCCTCATACGCTGATCTTCGTTAAGGAATTCGATCCTGGTTGGCAAAGGGTAGGCGAGGAAGTGGAGCATCATCCTCTATTCCCGCGGAGAACCAACGTCGAGTTTGTCAAAGTTCTCTGTCCCGATAAGGCCCGGCTGAAGATATGGGAAAGGGGGGCGGGCGAGACGCTGGCGTCGGGAACCGGTGCCTCGGCAGCAACCGTGGCCGGGGTGCTGACCAAGAGGCTGAAAAGAAAGGTGACCGCGATATTCGACAGGGGCAAGCTTGCTATTGAGTGGAGAGAAAGCGACGATCATCTATACATGACTGGTCCTGCCACACACGTTTTCTCCGGAACATATCAGTACATTGAACGATAAGGTGTTAGAGCCGCGGAATTTGCCTATCCTCATCCGACCCAGGGAGATAGGTTCTGTCCTCCCGGCTTTTTTCCGCTTGACGGAGTGCTTTTTTTTGATATAATCGTATAAATTTAATGGTTAGCCGACAAGCCGAAGTCCTTTGTTTCTTGAGACTTGGGCATGAAGAGGATGTTGCGTACCGTGTTGCAACAGGTCGATGAAGCCGCGAAAAGCAAGGTTTCTCTGGTATGAAAAGAAGGTTCAAAATCCCTCTCTATCTTCTTTCGTTCTTGCTGCTGGCTTGTCTTATCTTCTGGGGACTCCTTAACTACACTAACCTACTCGAAGGTCAGGTCAACAGGTTGCTGAACGTCTATCTGCAGACCAAGTACTCGATCAAAGTGCAGATTGGAGATATCAGCGGCTCCTTCTGGAAGGAGCTGAAGGTCAAACACGCTACGATCGACTTTGTTGAGGAAGGCCAGGAATACAGGATCGCGGAGGTTCCCCTTCTGAAGGCGAGTTACAGACTTTCCAATCTGTGGAGAAAAAGGTGGATTCTGGATTCCCTGACCATCGATAATCCGAAAGTGACCCTCAGGAAAACGGCAGAGGGAAGAATATTGGCACCACTTCCCGGGGGTGGCGAAAGGACGACTATCTCCAAGACCGGGCTGTTCGATTTCGCGGTCGGGAATCTGAGGATAACCAAAGGTAGGTTTAGTCTCGGTTCGCCCGGCAGGATGTCCACCATAGACAGTCTGAACTTCGAGCTCTCCTTGGTGAAGGACAGCGACAGCACCAAACTGCAGGTTTTTTCAGGGGGTTTCAGTTTTTCCGAAAAGGGATTTCTCCTGAAGAGTGTGGAGGGTTCCTTCCTCAAGAGAGGAGACAGTCTCCTCATTAGCGGACTGAAGGTGGCGACCGCCGACTCGAAGTTGGAGATCGGCGGGGCAGTGGGCAATCTCAAAGAAGGTGAATTCGTCCTTTCGGCCAAGGCGCGACCGATCAATCTGCTGGACATAAATAGATTAACCGGCGTGCCTCTAGAGGGGGTGCTGGATCTCGACGGGACGGCTGAAGGAAATCTCGGGAAGTTCGCTGGAACAGCTACCCTGAACGGCCTTTTCTTCGGAAGGAGATTCGAGCCGGTGAGGACCACGTACACTTACCAGGATGAGAAATTCATCTTCTCTTCCATCAGCGGTAAGGCATTCGGCTCGCCCATAAATGGAAGAGGGGTCTTTGATTTCAGCGTCGTTCCCGAGGAATACGAGTTCGAAGGGCAGCTTGAGAACCTGAGCATCGACCAGATCGTATTCGGAAGCATTCAAACGGACTTAACCGGCGAGGTTCGCCTGCAGGGCAGGTCCACGGCAGAAGAAGAGATGTTCATGCAGGCGGAGGTGAACCTGGAGGATGGGAGAATCGAACAATATACCTTCAGTCAAGCCAAAGGGACTATCGACATTACGGCCACAGCGGTCCGGTTTCACCCTCAGTTTCAGTTCCGCTACAAGAACACCGGTGTTGCCCTGGATGGAGAGCTGGAGTATGAGGGACAGATAGACGTGGACGCCTGGGTCAAGTTCGGGGATCTGACGGACTTCCGCGATCAGATATTTATAAAAGAGATGAGGGGCAAGGGAGAGGCCTTCGTGAGCCTGAGCGGAAAAACGGAGGATTTCGACATCCAAGGAGAATTTGGATCGGACTCCTGCTACGCTTACGAGCTTTACAGTTCCGATGCAAAGATAACGCTGGACGTGAAGAATTTCCTGACCAACCAGAAAGGCATAGCCGATATTCGCTTCTTCGACGGCGAGGCCTGGACCATAGACTACGACAGCCTGGTCTTGCGAGTAAAGATGGAAGATCAATGGTACAAGATAGACTCCGCCTGCCTGGGAAGCGAGCATCTGGCACTCAATTTTTGGGGCGAGCTGGACGCGACCAAGACGCCCCAGACGCTTCTGATCTACCAGATGATTCTGGACTATCAGGGGAATCGACTCCAATCGTCATCGCCTGCCGTGGTTACCATCGATACTCACCAGGTGGAGATAACCAAGTGGGTTCTGTCCGGTAAACAAGGTCAGATCGAAGCTTCCGGCGGCATTGACCATGAGGAGAGGATGGACCTCTCGGTGACCGTGTCGGCCTTTGACGTTGCTCCCTGGGCCGGGCTTCTAAGCTCCGAACCTGTGCAGGGTATATTCAACTGCACGGCACTCTTGGGGGGCGACTTTGTGAACCCACAGATCGACCTGGAAGCAGACCTTCAGCAGCTCAAGTTCA
>CAYFQZ010000565.1:0-7838 GCA_964345305.1 uncultured Ignavibacteria bacterium
AGTGGTCCTCTCTCCTGCTCAGAGTTGGCGACCAACTTCTGCTGTTGACACGGATCGAACTCGTAATCAGAAGGGGGAAGATCGGAGCACTGGCTCGACCAGTAAGCGTTAGGGGGACATACCAGGATAGTATCGATGACCACGTCCCCCACGATTCCCTCTCTGACCGCCGAACTATCGCCATCGTTACGGTCCCAGAAGTTGTACCTGGCTAGAATGGTGGAGTCGCTGAAGGAGGCAAAATACAGTTGTCCCAAGTCAGGCTCTGCGAAGCCGCTATTTCCAGCGGAATCAGCGTCGCCAAAGTTCGGATTGGTGGTGCCGCCTTCAATCATCACCGCGCAGCTATCATAACCCCAGATGGCTACGTCGCGAATCCTTCCTTTAGCACCATTTTCAAACAGCAGACCGATGAAGATCGAATCGTTCTCGCTGGCCATGGAGCACTTGGTTATAGACGGACTTCCACCGTTGATTTCGATACCGGCTTTCCCAAAGCTTCCCTTGAAGCAGCACTTGGTGATAGAGGGATTACTCCAGGAGTCGACGTAGATCCCAGCATCTTGTATGTTGTAGAACCCACACTCCTCTATTGTCGCTACTGTGGGATTGAATTTGGTCTGACTGGTGGTTTTGATTCCATATTGACAGTTCTCTACTAGCGTGTGCTCTATGGTGGGCGAGCTCCTGTCACACAGAATGCCGTAGATGTGATTGCTGCCGCCGACAGAGTCATTGTGAATAACACAGTGTTCCACAAATGCGTTTCTTAAGATCTTGATGGCAGCCACATCGTTGTTGAAAAATCGACAATGAGATATGGTATCACCAACACCCATCATGTCCAGAATCACACCGGTGGATGCTCTTTCGATCACACAGTACCGCAGCAATAAGCTCTGCTGCATGGAGGACCCAACGGTTATTCCGTACCAGTCACTATCTGATGGAGCGGCTGCTGCAGAAGTGAAGAGTATGGAGTCCTCCTCGGTTCCTGCGGCCCGCATTGTCCCTTGTATAACTAGATGGATATTCTCCCCTGGCTTGAATCTAATCGCCGTGCCAGGCTCTATGGTCAGAGTAACTGTATTGGCCACGGCAACGTCACCAGTAACATATATGTTCCCGCTCCAGACCGTATTGGTATCGATGGTGCCGCTTACAAAAAGAGCAAGCGGTCGATAGAGATTTATCCTGCCCGTCCCTAGCTTACCTTCGTACTGTTGATTGCCCGGAATATGGTATATGCTGTCTGTCGTCGACTTTATGAGATTCATGATTTGATCATTGGTGGAGTCAGGATAATAGGAGCGAAGCAAGGCCGCTTGCCCAGAGGCAAAGGGCGCACACCAGGATGTCCAGCACGTTTCGCCGAAATAGTAGGAGTACGCGAACTCATTGCTTAGAGTGTCAAAGTACCTGTACGGTGCCCAATTGTGGCCGGGGGCGCACACGTCCACAAAGTCAGCCCAGTTGGAGTACTCACACTTGACATCCATGCTGTCGACAGCAGCTACAGCTAAGACATAGGGAAGCCTGGCGGGACAATGCGTACTAACTTCGGTGAGGTAATTGCCCGCAGAGGCGACCAACACGACATCTTTCGCGGTATCCGCATAGCTTAAGGCTGGTTCTATCCAATCGCACTTGTACCTATTCCCAAAGCTCATGTTAATCACCCTGGCTCCGTTGTCCGCCCCATAGAAAACCGCTGCGACAACGGCCTCCTGGTCAAGCGCAGTCTGCACTCCTGTTCCGGTCTTGGCTGGCATTATTCTGCAATTCCAGGCAGTTCCAGCCCCACCGCTAATATTGTCAGTGACAGCACATACCATGCCGGATACAATCGTCCCGTGGCTGCCAGACGAGTCATCGTGTTCCGGATTGTTATCGCCGATCGACGTAGATGTATCACTGAAATCCCATCCGATGAGATCATCAGGATAGCCGTTCGAATCATCGTCTACTTCGTTTAGGTCTCCCGGATCCAGCTCCCATTCTCCTTCCACGAGTTCTATGGTCTGCCCATCTTGATCATAGTCCTCTGCTAGGTTCTGCCAGATATTTGAGACCAAGTCCGGATGTCGCCAGTCAATCCCTGTGTCAATGATCTGAATCAAGACTGTGGAATCACCCCGCTCGATATCCCAGGCACCCTCTGACATCATATGGTCCATGTTGTGTGCCCATTGATACCTGCCTGGGTCCTCGGGCCTTGCCGGATATAGACTGTCGCTGGGAGCCATGTCCACCTCTATGAGGTAGTTTGGCGTAGCGAACCTAACGTGCGTATCATCCTCGTAAACAGCCGCGATGGAATCCATGTCCGAAGATATGGGAAACTTCAGAATATGATATCCTTGAGCTGAATAGGCTTTTCCCTTGTAGATTTTCTCCATCGACTGACAGTCATACGCTAGGTTTAGACTGTCCAGAGAAGTCAAACTAGTGACCACATTGCTGTCCTGGTCCTTTGTCACACTAACCGGCCAGTGATCACTCTCGATGTAGATCAGTAGCTCGCCCTCCACGTAGTCCTCAGCGACAGCGTCGAAGGTTAGGCAAAAGAACAAGGTCGCTATGAGAGCCAATCTCACGGTGTGAAATTGAGCAGCTCTTGTGTGCAACATAGCTTACACCTCCTTTCCAATTTGAAGAAGCCTGTGATCATGACGAACGGTGCGGCAGGTCTCCAATGAATCATTTCATCCGGGCAAAGGAGAAAGCGTCGCCGGAAGAGGACCTGGTCGTAGAACCCAGCAGTGTCTGTTCCTGAATTTGTCTTCCGCGGGCCGTAACCGGTCCTCCGGCACGGCCATGGAAAACTCCAAGCTAAGACCCAAACAGGGGTCCCCCTCGAAAGAGATAATTCAGCAGAAGGATTACATCGGCCAACGTAACCTCTTCGTCCTGGTTGAAATCGTAATCCCCGCGGCATTGCGGTGCAGGACCTTGTTTATACAGGTAGTTTAGCAGGAAGATCACATGTCCTATATCGTATCGTTCGCAGGCTGCGTAGTAGAAGACTTCGACCGAATCGTAACACACAGGAAGCCCTTCAATCCCAGCAAAGATCAGGTGTCCTTCTTGATCGGAATCTAACACGAAAGCTGTCCACAACTCTTTAATCAGGTACTCATAATCATAGTTCTCTCCCACGATCTCACGTGATGACCATCCTTGCTGGTCTCTGTACGAGTAATAGACAGACCAACCGCAGAAATTGCCATCTGCTTCCGTCCACACCAGATGCACTCCGCCCTGGGAATCAAACGCTATGCGGCCAATGCATCCCATGTTCGAGACCAACTCGGGGTTTCCCCAGTAGTCACTGCCAGCAGGTCGGTTGTAATAGTACAGGTAGCGAGGACCGCCCCAGTAATCAACGCCTTCTATCAACATATGAAGGTCCGCGCTCGCGTCTACCCTGAAATCGGAAAACTCCCAGTAGATAACAGGAAACTGACTCAACGTGTCTGCCGTCCACGTGGCGCCGCCCAACGTATCGTTAGTCATGTGAAAGACGCTGCCTCGACTCCACATGATGTGCGCGACACCATCTTTTTCCGTTTCGATCCAGGCGTTGATCCCGTTAAACTTCCCAGGGGAGGAGTATATGACCTGTTCCACCCAAGCGCCGCTGGCGTCGGTGCAGTACACCATCTGGCTGAAATATGCACTCAGTGCAGTGTCATAATAGGTGGCTATCCATAGCAAGTGCACGTTACCCAGCGAATCGACAGCTATGGCGGGGCTTCTGCCAAGGTATCCACCATAAGCGCAAGAGTCGATTCTAGTGAACTGCCATGGGCCCTGAGTGTTATCCCCGTAGTACAGCTCTCCTAAGTCTGGCAGGACATTGCTGAAAAATCGAATCAAAGCAACGTGAGCCGTTCCGTCAGCTGCATTCACAGCCATAGCATACGAATACCTCTTGTCATCGCCAAAGCTCAACTCTTCCGGGGGTGACCAGCCTCCATACTTCCTCTTTGAAGTGAATAAGACTCCACCCTCCGTATAGCATAGATACAATCTGTCACATTTGTCAATACCCAATGATTGCTTGGCTACGCGACTGCTCCATGTGTTGTAGGTAAGCCTTTCAATCTCTGCGCCCTCCCATTGCGCTCGGGCAGAGAGTGCCACGCAGACACTGATTAGCAGGAAGCCTAGGAAGGTTTGAGTTCTGACTCTCACTTGTTTCTCCTGGAAACGACGCTCGGTTCATCTGAAGTCGAGCCGTTGATGCCCCACCCTACGTCGGTATACTGACGCCTCGAATCTTAGCTGCTTCTCTCTTTTAAGATACCAGCAATCTCGCATGATGTCAAGGAAAATCTTGCGATTTTTGCGAAAAGAGTTCCGTCTAGTCACCTTGACAATCCCTTCCCGCAGAATCCGTTACCACTGGCCGGAGTCACGACGCCTTTCGCTGAGGGCTTTCTTTTCTTTCCGACCCTCCTGCGCGAAGTTGTCGCGACCCAATTGAAACAAATTGGGGAAACAGAAAGATAAGCTGTTGGAGAAAAGCCAATTAAGAAAGCGGGAGACGGGGCGAGAACCCGCAGGGTCGAAACACCACGATCACCTTTCACTCATCCGGAGACGAATCCGTTGTCTTTTATGAAGAACCTCCACTTCTTCTCTTTACCTTCTCTGATGCCGATTCGAGAAGAGCGGGCTATTCCTTTCACTGCCTCTTCCCTATTCTCGACATAGATGGTGCCGGCGCAGAGATCCGCTCCATTGAGTCTCCTATCGACGTTTAAGGCCTGGCACAGCTTTGCCGGGCCGCTGGTCAGGTCCGTCAGGTTCTCCCGGCCTCTCCTTTTTTTCATCAACTCCGTCCCATCAACAGGCTCCAGTGCCCTGATCAGAACTGCAGCCGGATACCCTCTCCTTTCGGTAACCAGATTCAGGCAATGGAGGATGCCGTAGGTCAGATAAACGTATGCGTATCCGGGGTCGCCGAACATCACCTCATTTCGGGCCGTCTTCCCGCGATAGGCGTGGCTGGCCGGATCGTCAGGACCGACGTAAGCTTCCGTTTCCACTATCTTCCCGGAGAGGAAATGCCCATCCCTTCTTACCACCAGGTATTTGCCCAAAAGGTCCTTTGCCACCTGGAGAGTGGGTCGACTGTAAAACTGGCGGTCAAGCTTCCGACTCATATCCGTTTTCTTTTCCAAGAACGCGGGGCGGGAGCGAGTTGGAGCGTTCAGCTTCAGTTGAACTCTGATTGAACGATTTGTTCCCCGGCGGGTGCTTCAAACTCCAGCGCCGAACGCTCTTTCAGTCTGTGTCTGTCAGATATTGCTCGATTTTCCCCAAGACAAAGGGATGGGTTTCGCCGCTCTTCATCGCCCTGATGGCCTTCAGCCCTTCCTGATCTCCTATTTCGCCCAGTGCTTCAACCGCAAAAGCTCTGGTGGACCACTCCTCGGCTTCCAGTTTCTCCATGAGAACAGATACTGCCGTTTTGCTCTTCAATCTGCCCAAAGACTCAATGGCCAAATTCAACGTCGGCTCTGCCGAATGATCCAGAAGAAAGATTAAGTACTTCGCCGAGGGCTCGCCCATCTCGACCAATGAGTTCGCGGAGGTCATGCGGACGCTGAAATGGGAATCGGACATGCCGTGAACCAGATGGGGGATGGCCCGTTCATCCTTCATTCTGCCCAGGGCCACGGCTGCGTTCTTTCTCACCACCTCCACCGAATCCTCCATACACAGACTCACCGGGGCGAACGCCGAAGTATCCGCAATCTTGCCCAGTGCCTCGCAGGTATGACCTCTGATGTTGTAGTCTTCTCTGTCCAGGAGGGGCACCAGCGGCGCAACCGCCCGGTTGTCTTTGATGTCCGCGAGGATGCGGATGGTCAGTTTGGTGACCTCCTTATTCTCGCTCTTCAGGCTGTCCACCAGGGGCATCACTGCAGGCGCTCCGATCTTTCCGAAGATTCGGATCAAGGTCCATTTCTCCCTGGCGCTTTTGGTATCCAGCTTCTCCAAAAGGTAGGGCACCGCTTTTTCGCCCATCTCCACCAGAGTGCTCTCTGCGGGCTGCTGCTGATCCCTGTACTTCTCCAAGGCTCCGCAGGAGAGCACAAACAGGCTGTCCACCTTCTTTTTCATCTCGTCTCTCTCCGCCGGCTGGTCGCAGAAGGCAGTTGCCGCCAACAGGATTATGGAAAGTCCGAACACGAATGGACTGAATCTGATGATCATCCCGAACCTTCTCTTTTATCTTACAGTGGACGCTTACCTGTCTACCCCAATTCCCCATTTTGACGGCGTGGTCCACCAGGTGCTGTCCGCTCCGTTTCCCCTGTAGAGATCTTTTCCCGAGAAATCCAAAAGCATTCCCACGGAGCCATAATCTCTTCTGGGATTACCGTAACCCTGGGTATTGGCGTTTATGCTCACGTAGTACCCGTCGTCGCCTCCTTCATCTATCATGATTCCAAATCCGTTGGCGCTACCTGCACCCTGCGACAGGCTCTCAGAAAGATAATTATCATTGCCCTCCTTATCCCACAGAATCCCCAACGCCAGGTCGTGCCCGCAACCCTGCGAGACGCCGTGGGAGATATAAACATCATCCCCCTTCTCATCCTCCAGTATCCCCAAGCAGAGATGTGTCCCTGCCCCTTGAGCATATTGAAAGGAGACGTATTTGTCGTTGCCCTCTTTGTCCATAAGAGTTCCCAGGCTGAACCAGTAGCTGGAACCCTGGCCGAATATGTCCGACGTGTACACATCGTTGCCGGAAAGGTCAAAAAGAATCCCGATGCCCCCCGACATCATCGGTCTCAATCCGTAGGCGAAACCCTGCGAAAGGCTGATGTAGTGATCTTCATACCTCAGGATGTCCTTGTACCTCCCGCCGGCGAAGTAGTTGTCGTTCCCGGACGAGTCGATCAGCGCACCCAAACCGGCCACGAAAGCAAATCCCTGGACAAACAACGCACCGGAATACTGATCGCTTCCTTCCATATCCACCAGGAAGCCCATTCCAAAACTGCCGGCGCCCATGCCGAAGGTATCGCCGATGTACGTGTCATCGCCTTTCTCATCCACGAAGACTCCAACCCCGAAAAGGCCGGAACCCAGTGAGAAATTCTTTGTCAGGTAGACATCATCCCCTCCCAGATCGACCAGCACGCCCACTCCACAGAAGCCGGAGCCATAAACGAAGTCTCCCCTGGCTCGATACGTGTCGTTTCCGCCCAGATCGATGATCACGGAAGAGCCGAAATCTTCGGCTTCTCCTGCCGTCAGACCGTATTCATCATCTCCTCCCAGATCGATTATTATGGCGGGGCTTCCGGTGTACCTGGACGAACCATACCCACCAATCACGACTTCTCCCAGGGAAGTCGCCTGCCTGTACATCAAATCATTCTCTCTGTCCTTTTTATCCTTAACAACTGGCTTCGCCTCGGGCCTATCTCGGGTGTATTCTACCAATAGAGGAACACAAATCCTGGCGGCGGAGTTCAACTCGTCGCCGGCTTCAACTATCTCATCTGCTTTTATCCTGGAAAGATAGGGGACCATCCTTTCGGCCAGTTCCTCCTCATAGTCTCCTTGCTCGTCCAGCTCCTCTGGGGTTTTGAACTCATCCTCTACATCCTCGAGAAGAATGAGCGGGAAATTCTCTCTCAAGAAACCCTTCTCGTCGTCTGATAATTCAACAAATGCCCGCTTCACCTTGGAGTTGGCAGCCCTCATCCCCAAGAAGAGATAGGTAAGCGACGCTCTCAGAGCTTCAGGCAATTTCTTCAGGCTCTTGCCATACTCGCGGATGAATTCATTATTCTCCAGATCCAGATTTT
>CAYFQZ010000566.1:0-1971 GCA_964345305.1 uncultured Ignavibacteria bacterium
GGCCTGGCCACCGGCTTTTGGAAGGATCAGGAAGAGCTGAGCGATACGTTCGAGCTGGATCGCAGGTTCGAGCCGGCCATCGACCAGGCCAAACGCGACAAGCTGTACGCCGGCTGGAAAAAGGCGGTCGACAGGAGCAGGGACTGGGAGGAACACTAGGGGAGGATTGGCCGGGCGTTGAGACTGGTGAACCGGCGTTGACGGAAATATCGACAAATTTGATAGAAATATTCTAACTTCTTTCTTAGCGAATTCTTATTAATCTCAAATTTTAGTCTGATAGACTATGTTAGTCTGAAAGACTATGCTAGTCTGATAGACTAGTAGAGCATCCAAACAGAATTAGTTGATACGAGGAGAATAAGAATGCTAAAGCGAACCGGTATCCAACGAGCTAGACTCAGAATGACATTCGTCGCGATGATGGTCTTGGCTGTGAGTCTTCTGTCTTTCCCTCAGCTTGCACGGGGGAACCATACTGAGCCTGTGCCTGAGGAGTTAGAAGGCGCTGTGTGTGGGTTTGTTGCCGATCTTGACGTGCTGCTGTCGGAGTTCGATGACCAGATCGGGCCCTTCGAGGATGAACGTCTGAATCGAGCTTTGCAAAAAGCACGTGCCCAGGTAGAGGAGGCTCAAGCTTATGCGCGAGTCCCAGAGCTTACAAAGTCCTTTCAAAATCTAAAGGGCGCAATGGGAGAACTTGAGAAAGGTGCGGCGGTACCCGTGAGTGGTTCCGGTTTCGCCGACGATCTCGCGAGCTTGGGTAGTTTCTTTGCTGAGGTCTTTGTCGAAGATTTAATTGAAGTAGCAAGCAACCAGGGGGCTGTCGAGCCTGAGACCCTCGCAACCGCGACAACCTGGTTTGAAGCCGGCGTGTTGGAACGTGACGAGGGTGAATGGGAGAAAAGTATAACGTATTTCTTGCATGCAATTCGAATTCTAGAACATGAGTTAAACATTAACTCTCCTCAATGTGAATAAACTGGAATGGAAATAACGCCCACATAACCGGCTTCAAAAAGCGTGCAGCGGTTTTTGAAGCCGGCGTTGATCTGATCGTTAGCCTTCCCCTTCTTGATCTCAGCCAAGAAATTGTTGAACTGCAGTGAATAGCGACTCGGGCTCATCTTCTTGTACTAAATGACCCGCACCTGGAATAGGAACAAATTGTGATCCGGGAATTGCTTTGTGTAGTCGTCTCCCTGTCTCGATGGGAATCCACGCGTCTTCCTCGCCCCACGCGATCAGCACCGGCCTGGTAATCGTTCCATACTTCGGCTCAGTTTCATCGGTGAAGCGTTGATCAGCCTGGGCTATCTGGCGATAAAACGCTCTGCGGCCCAACTCTCCCAGCCAAGGGCGCAGGATGCCCTGCAAGGTCTCCTCAGGCATGGGATGATGCATCGCGCCTTTGACGTAGGCGGTGACGATGGCTTCATGAATATAATCGGGTACCCCTTGAAAGGCCGCTTCGTATTTATGCACGTGAGCAAAGAAGGGTGAGCCCCATGGGGATAACGCCACCGGATCGACCAGAACGATTCGCTCGAAATCGCGTTTTTCGACCAAATGGGTGCGAAGCACCGTGGTTCCGCCAAAATCATGACCCATTATTCTGGGCGTATCGAGTTGCCAATGATCTAACAGGTCGGCCAGTACTCGATTTTGTACGTCCAGAGAAACGGCCTGGCCTTCTCTCATCTCTGATTGTCCGTACCCGAGTAGATCGTAAAAATAGACGGTCCACTTCTCGGCAAGCCGAGGGATAAGATGGCGCCAGTTGAAGGATGACCAAGGCGTTCCATGGACAAGTACAAGTGGAGGACCGTCACCGTGGACATCGTAGCGGACCGTCTGCCCTTGAAATTCCCAGCTACGAGACAGCTTCCACTGAGTCATATGCCTCTCCCTATAAAGTATAGTGAAATCTACAAGTGATTCTGCGGAAACTCGTAGCGCCGAAGCGAGCTA
>CAYFQZ010000567.1:0-2390 GCA_964345305.1 uncultured Ignavibacteria bacterium
GCCTCTCGCCTGAAGCGAGCTTTCACCTGTTGATCGGAAGAGCATTCAGCAGGAAGGAATTTCAAGGCCACTTTGCGGTCCAGCTTCGTGTCTCTGGCCAGGTAGACTTCGCCCATGCCCCCTTCGCCAAGCTTTTCGAGGATATTGTAATGGGAAATCGTCTTACCGATCATTTTTCCAAGCCCACTTTCTTCAGCAATTTGGTGTACCTCGGGTCCGACCGAACGTTGTCGAGCATTGGATGTACTTTGAGAGTTTCCAGCCAGTGGTCGCGCTCCTCATAAGCTTTTTCTAGCCATTCGAATGCTTGATTCTTCTGGCGAAGTCCCACATATATTAATGCTATGTAAAACGGTGATACATACCTCTGCTTTGACAGCTCGCACAACTCATCGATCACCTTCTTGGCCTCATCTCTCCTTCCCGAAGATGAATATATGGTGCCCAGCTGTGCCACCATCAGTAAATCGCTCCCTCCTGAAAGGTTCATCGCCTTTTGGACCTCTGCGATAGCTTCCTCATACATTGCCTTTTGTGCATAAAGAAAAGCCAGAAAAAAACGAGCGATGATAAAGTCCGGGTCCAACTCGAGAGTTCTCTTTAGTTGCTCTATTGCCCGGTCGTACTGGCGTGCGTAGTAAAGCACCTGTCCAAGATCGGTGTTTATGATAATAGAGAGAGGATCCAGTTCCTGAGCCCGTTTAGCCTCTGCTATGGACTCATTATGCCTGCCCATATACGATAAATACTCAGCATACCACTGGTGAACTGTCGCATAGCTTGGATTGAGTTCAATGGCTCGTTTGTATTTGCTCTCTGCGGCCAGCCAATCCCAATCATAGTTTGCGCTGATCCAACCCAAGGAAGCGTTAGCTTCCGCGAGGGTCTCATCCATCTCCAGCGCTTTCTCGGCCGCCGCCTTTGCTCTTGGGAAAGCCTCTTCAGGAGGAAGATAATCATACCACCCCAGGAGATCATAACAGTCAGCTATCCCTGCGTAGGCCAAAGCATAGTGTGAGTCTCTTTCGATTGCCTGTTCAAAGCACTCGATGCCCTTCTTCAAAGTTTCTTCGGTTCTCTTGTTCCAGAAATAGCGGCCCTTCAAATACAGGTTATAAGCGTCCAGATTTTCGGTGTGGCGCTTGACTAGTTTTGTCTTCTCTCCACCCAAGAGCCTGACCTTCAGCTTATCAACTATCGCCAGAGAGATTTCGTCCTGGATGGTAAAGATGTCTTCTGGACAACACAGGTCACCGGTGCCGCGATCGTATTTCTCTGACCAGAGGTGGTATCCATTGGCCACATTAACCAACTGCGCGGTGATACGTAACTGATTCCCGGCTTTCCTCACGCTGCCTTCGAGCACCGTTTCCACGTTTAGTTTCCTGCCGATCTCACGGATATCGATCTCCTTGCCTCGAAATGAAAAAGCTGAGGTCCGGGCAACCACCCGCAAACCCTCAAGCTGCGTTAACGCATTGATGATCTCCTCGGCCATGCCGTCACAGAAGTAATCCTGCTCCTTGTCAGCACTCAGATTGGTGAAGGGCAGCACGGCGATCGAGGGCGAAGGATCGGTTCTGATTTGCAGGCTTCTCGTCACTCCGGACTCGAACGCATCCTTGGCCGATCTGAGTTCAACCAAGGCGTCGTTTATTTGCTGGTAGCGTTCCTCCGGCTCCTTGGCCAAAGCCTTATCTACAACCTGTTCTAAATCCACAGGTGTTCCAGAGCGAAGAGCCGCCATCGGCTGTGGGTAGCTATTCAAGATGGAATAGATTACCGCCTGATCGTGCTCACCTTTAAAGGGCATCTGTCCAGTAAGCATTTCATAAAGGACGACGCCCAGAGCCCAGATATCCGTTCGGTGATCTACCTCCTGTCCTTTTGCCTGCTCCGGCGACATGTAGGCCACTGTGCCAACGGTCGTGCCGATCCGGGTCAGCATCGCATCTCGTTTCAGCTTGGCCAAACCAAAATCCAGTATTCTGACACGACCATCCTTATCTATCAGGACGTTCTGTGGCTTAATGTCTCGATGGGTGATCCCCGCTTGGTGAGCTTTGGCCAAACCTTCGCAAATCTGCATAGCAATGTCAATGGCTTTGCCGACGGTAAGATCCTTCTTGACGATCGAGTCTTTGAGCGATTCCCCTTGCACATACTCCATGGCGATATAGAGCCTGTCGTCGTACTGCGCCACCTCGTAGATGGTGACTATGTTGGGGTGATTCAGAGCCGCGGCCGCCCGAGCCTCTCGCCTGAAGCGACCTTTCACCTGTTGATCGGAAGAGCATTCAGCAGGAAGGAATTTCAAGGCCACTTTGCGGTCCAGCTTCGTGTCTCTGGCCAGGTAGACTTCGCCCATGCCACCTTCGCCAAGCTTTTCC
>CAYFQZ010000568.1:0-3397 GCA_964345305.1 uncultured Ignavibacteria bacterium
TCTTCTACTCGGTTGATCTTGACTGCCACGCCGTTGCGCAGGAGGAGAGTTCGGAGATCGCAATCATCAAACTCCCACCGCCCAAGCTTGACGGTCCGGTATCGGTTGAGAAAGCCTTATCGCAGAGAAGATCGGTCAGAGCTTACAAAGACGAGGCGCTGACCTTGGCCGAAGTGTCCCAGATTCTCTGGGCGGCCCAGGGCATTAGCGATTCTGCCAGCGGCAAAAGGACGGCTCCGTCCGCCAGGGCTCAGTACTTCCTGGATGTCTATTTGATTTGCGGGAACGTCAAGGATCTCTCTTCCGGCATGTACAGGTATCATCCGGAGGGCCATCGGCTTGAAAGAACCATGGAGGGAGACGCCAAAGCCAAGCTGTTCAATGCCGCAGGCCAGGCCCCCATCAAGGCCGCTCCGGCGGCGCTGGTCATTGCCGGGGATTCCGAACGCGCCAGAGACCCGAATTGGTTTTATCTGGAGGCGGGTCATGCCGCGCAGAACGTGTACCTGCAGGCAGTCCCCTTGAATCTGGGAACGGTGGTGATGGCGGGTTTCAAACCAGAAGAGGTGAAAAAGGCTCTGAACATCCCCAAGGGTGAAAGGGTCGTGTACATTATGCCTCTGGGAAGAAAGTAACCCCATCTCGGATCTGGGAGGGTTCTCGCCTTTGCAGCCGCCCAGACGGGCGCAAGGACGCTTCCTCCCGCCGTGGGCGGTGAGGCTGTCACACTCTGATTCGTCCGCGTCAAGATAACCATGGATGATCGTGCAACCAAACGGGCTGCTCTGACCGTTGCCACGCTTACCTCGTTTGTCACGCCCTTCATGGGCTCCTCGGTCAATATCGCGCTTCCCACCATCGGACGCGAATTCGCCATGGGCGCGGTGTTGCTGGGATGGGTGGCCACCGCATATCTTCTCTCTGCGACGATGTTCTTAGTGCCGTTCGGGAGGCTTGCGGATATTCGTGGAAGAAAGAGGGTTTTCTTATACGGCATACTTATCTACGCTGTCTCGTCCTTCCTCTCGGCAATCGCTCCTTCCGCCGCCTGGCTGGTTTCCGTACGGGTGCTTCAGGGAATCGGAGCCGCCGGGATATTCGGGACCAGCATAGCCATTCTCACCTCGGTATTTCCGGCCGGCGAAAGGGGAAAGGTTCTGGGAATAAGCGTGGCCGCAGTTTATTCCGGGCTCTCGCTGGGTCCGTTTCTGGGCGGATTCTTGACACAGCAGCTTGGCTGGAGAAGCATTTTTTTTATCAACGTCCCTTTGAGCCTGCTGATAATAGCCGTTACCCTGTGGAAGCTTAAAGGTGAGTGGGCCGGGGCGAAAGGTGAAAAGTTCGACGTCACCGGATCGGTGATATACGCGGTTATGCTTCCGGCAATCATGTACGGTTTCTCCCTTCTCCCATCCGCCTCAGGTGCATGGCTTATCGGTCTGGGACTCTTGGGGCTATTGGCTTTCGTCCGATGGGAGATCAAGGCGAAGAGCCCGGTTTTCGACATGAACCTGTTTAGGCGTAACACTGTCTTTGCTTTCTCCAGTCTGGCGGCCTTGATCAATTACGGCGCCACCTTCGCCGTGAGCTTTCTTCTTAGCCTTTACCTGCAGTATACCAAGGGGCTTAGCCCGCAGCAGGCAGGCTCGATTTTGGTGGCTCAACCCGTGATAATGGCCGTCTTCTCACCTCTCGCTGGCCGGCTTTCGGATAAGATCGAGCCAAGAGTTGTGGCGTCCGTGGGAATGGGATTTACCACCGCCGCCCTTTTCCTTTTCACGTTCTTGGGCCAGAACTCCAGCATAGGATATGTGATCACCAGCTTGATTGTGATCGGCTTCGGCCTGGCTCTTTTTTCCTCGCCGAACACCAACGCAATCATGAGCTCCGTACAGAAGAGATCTTACGGTGTAGCCGCAGCCACGGTGGGAACAATGCGGCTGACCGGGCAGATGTTGAGCATGGGTATCGCCATGCTCGTATTTGCCGTGTACATAGGTCACGCCCAGATCACACCCGAAAACTATCCGCTCTTCTTGCGAAGTGCCAAGACGGCATTCATAATTTCCACCGTCCTCTGTTTCGGGGGCATATTTGCCTCGCTGGCCAGAGGCAAGATGCGGTGAAGCGGGTGGTGACGCAGGCTCTGATTTCTGCACGGAAATGCCCCGTTGTTTATCTCGAGATAACACTTGACTTTTGTGACCGTACCGAATAGTGTGTGTTGCATAGGAATCAATGAGAGGCGACCCGAATCACCCATCCGGCAAGGGCAGACGAGCAAATAAGATTAGGTGAGGTCGAATTTTCCAGGGGGTTTCGGGAACGGGGAGTTCCGAAACCGGTAAAGTGGCCCGATCAGCGTTCTTCAATGCTGACGTATCAAGGAGGAGGGAGTCACGTGGGAGATAGAGAGGCAGGCGACAATGACCGACATTCTGCCGATTTTCTGCTGGCCGAGTACGGTGGTCACCGGGAGGCGTTCTGGAAAAGTGAGGAAATCGGTGAGAAGCGGGTGAATTTCTTCATCTCGATAGTGACCGCCGTTTTGGCTGCTTCAGTCATCAGGGAGAAGGGAGTTCTGACACTGCGCGGTCAAGTCGATCCGATATTCTATTGTGGATTGGGAGCCTTACTTCTGTTCGGCATCGTTACGTTAGCAAGGCTCATACGCCGAAATCTGGTAAGCACCGACCAGCTGCGAGCATTAGGCAGGATTCGCGCATATTTCGTTAAGAAGGACTGGGAGATATTGCCACACCTGTTTTGGGAGCCTCGTGATGACATACCCCTGCGCAAAAAGAAATGGAAGGAAATCGTCTCGTTCGGAACCGGCGGTCTTGTGGAGACGGTAGCGTTGGTGAATAGTCTGGTTGTGGGGGCACTCTGTGTTCTTTTGGTGCTATTCCTGTCAAGTGGGATCGTGGCGCTGTTTGGCCTGGGAGGTTTCATCGGAGCCTGGGTCGTTCAGTTCCTGTACGTTAAGCGGCGGTATGAAAAGGGAAGGCCAAAGCCTAATGAGATCAAATTCGCGCGAAATTGAAGCTTCTCTGATCATCTGTTCGGAGAATGCAGAGACGGTTGCGGCCCAGATTGGCAGTCTGAAGTCGATTGACGGTTACGAGCTATTGCCCGGGTATACCGAAGCAATACACGATATTTACTTCGATACCGCCGAGGACATGCTGGAATCCCGAAAGCTGGCTCTGCGGATAAGAGAGAAGGGGTCCCGGCGCTGGGTCGCTCTGAAAGGGGCTTCCCGGCCGGCTGACGAGGAGGGAATTGCAGATAGGCTCGAAATAGAAGCGGAATGGTCGGACGAAGCACTGACAACGATACTCAGGGAGCTTGATACAAGAGGAATCACAATTCAGCAGCGGTGGGAGCAAGGTGCCCT
>CAYFQZ010000569.1:0-11847 GCA_964345305.1 uncultured Ignavibacteria bacterium
CGGTGGTCGCCGTATCATTAAAAAACGAAGATCCATAGGACAGGGTCAGAGGTTATTTAGAGTCGCGGTGAGGAACCTCGAAGAACAACCCACCCTCGAACAGAAAACCGGATGCAAATGGGTAAATCGTCTTCTTATCCCCTGTTATAAGGCTGTAGCGTCCGCTCATATGAAAACCCAGGCCCTTGTAACCCCTCACGATCCAGTCGATGCCCGGCTGCAAACTTAGTCTCGCCTCCTCCAACGCACAAAAAGGAGGCGTGCATACTTCGAAAACATCGTCGCCTTCAGCCCGATCTGTTTGCCGCACGACTGGCCGTACAGCACGCCTCAGGAACCAAAACTGCCGAGTTTCCACAATACTATCAGCACTGCAGCCACAATGTACAAAACCATAAACAGTTTTGGCAAGACGACCTCCTTGATGGAAAACCCAAAAGTCTCCTTTCCGTTTTTGGGTTTGAAGTAGCTCTCCCACTCCTTCAGATACATCTGGTGAGTTTCCGGCATGTTCTTCTCCATATCCATAAGCTGGTCGTACCGCCATCCTATGAGCTTCTTATACTGACTGATAATGGTCAGCCATGTCAAGCAGGCAACACACCCGACCACAAACAGGGGTATGCAGGCCAAGAGGATATAGGAGCCTTCGACGCCGACGTCCTTGACCAGGAATCCGAGTATGGCGAAGATAGCCGTGTTGACCGTGAGGTAGGTTCCTGTGGCGGCCTGCCGCCTCTCCGATAGGTGCTGGGTGCTTTCAGCGAAGAACTTGTACTCATCGAATTTATCTATCATAGACGCCTCCTTCAGCAACGAGGTTAACGATTCCTTAAGCTTGTCCGGTCCATCTGCAATATCTACTACCTTCAGCAGCCTGGGCCGCTCCTGGGCTGCCCCCAGTTCATCTGCCAGCCGGCCGGTCCCGGCCACCACAAGCACCGGCCTTTTCGAAGCCAGGCTGTTTTCCACGTCCTTCCGCGAGATATTCCCGCCGTTGATTAAGACTGTGATGCGCGGGCATCGCCGTGCCAGCGAGTTGGCCATACGATCCAGCCAGGGTGATTCATCGCCCCACTCGCTGCCCGGTACCAATACGAAATGGGTGTGATGAGACTCCAGCGGCGAAGCCTTCGGTCTGAACGGCTCCCCACCGGGCAGAGCCACGGTGCCTGCGGCAGCCACACCGATGAGAGGAAATTCAGCCCCGATTTCGGATCGAGCCTGACCCATAAGCCGCATCACCCCGGCGTCGGTGCCTCCGTCCACCACGACCGCGCCGAGACTCTGGGCCAGGGGGGCCAGCACGTTCACAAATAAAGGGCGCAGGCTCTGCATTTCACCCAGGCTTATTCCGCCAGCCCCGCCGACCAGAACCATCAGTGCGCCAGGCCGCGCAGTATTCAAGGCTCTGGATATGAAAAAAGCGCGTGAGGTACTGGAGGCAACCACCACCTGTGCGCGATTTCCGTTGCAGAAAGTGATTTTCTTCGTCAGGATGCCTGCAGGTGATTCATCCACTTTCCAGCCTGACCTCCCGGCTGATATGGCGTCGGGTTCGGAGCCACACCAGACTGTGGGCTCGCGACCAGCCAGACACTAATCCCCATGCCACCAACCTTGACTGACCTTGTTGTCTGGAGGAATATACCAAGAATCGGTTTGGCTTGTCAAGGTTTGAAATGGGCAAAGCGCAACCAGTTGACGCAAAACGGAGGACAAGCAGGGTACCCGGCTTAGCTCACCCCTATCTGTCCCACTCTCTGCTGCCTAGGCGGGATCTTCGGCATACTCGTGGAGAGGGAGAGAATAGAAAATCCCCAGGACACGGGGAGATGTCAGTCAGAGTCGCGGTGAGGAATCTCGAAGAACAACCCACCCTCGAACAGAAAGCCCGATGAGAATGGATAGGTAATCGCCTGGCTTCCGCTGAGGAAATTGTAGCCGCCACTGATGCGGACACCCAAACCTTTGTAAACGCTCACCATATAGTCCAGGCCCGGCTGCAGGCTGAACTCCGTCTCGTCCAGAGTGCAAAAAGGCGGGTTGCAGAACGGCTTCACGTCTCCCCCCTCGTGTCCTAGGAAGGTGATCCCGGTGGAGAGGTAGGCGCCGAAATACAGCGGACCCCGGTTAAGCAGCTTCCGCTGATAGCTCACCATCAATGACGTCATCCAGTGCTTCGATCTTCCGAATCCCGGTGGCTGCGGTTGGGGTGGGTCAATGCTCCTGATTCTTGAGTTGAGAAACGACATCCGGACGCCGAGCCGCCAATTTCTCTGGCAGTTCAGGATGCTTCTGAAGTAGAGCTCCAGACTCCAAAGCTGTTTCTGATCGACATCAACGTTGTCATGAGAGCGGCATTTCTCGCAGTTCGTGCTGTAATAGCCACCAACCCCGAACCCAAATGATTGCGCGCCTGCAGGCCTGGATGAACAGAGGATGACAAACAACGCCGCCGGCACCCACCATCTCAGAAGGCGGACTCGTGCCATGATCAACTCCTCCCTTTATTGGTTTTTAAGCCTGACATAAAACTATAACGCGATTCCTCCGTTGTCAAGCGTTTTTGAGGCATTCCCGGGAATTCACCCAAGCCCGATCAGGCAAGCATCTGCTTGATCTGGGGATCGAAGACGAAGCTCCATAAGCTTACCCTTCGACCGGCTCACGGCGATGAGCGCGGTCGAACCGTCGAATGGTCGAACTACCAAGGGAGAGGAACCACGGTTCTCCCTCCCCTTGTGGGAGGGAGTTAGAGGGAGGGTGAAAGACCCCAGACAGCGCTCGCTCCTTTCCCCAAGCGTACTGAGTCTTCGTGCTATTCAAGCTCCCGCATCGCCGCAAGCAAGGCATCCCTCACATCTTCGTCGCCCATCCAATGGCCGCCTTACCTCACCCCCTATCTGTCCCCCTCTCCGTAGAATGGAGAGGGGGACCCCAGGGGGAGAGGTCATCCTGGTCAGTCCTGTTCAAACTCCCGCATCGCCGCAAGCAGCGCATCCCTCACACCTTCGTCTCCCATCCAATGGCCGCCTTACCTCACCCCCTATCTGTCCCCCTCTCCATAGAATGGAGAGGGGGACCCCAGGGGGAGAGGTCATCCTGGTCAGTCCTGTTCAAGCTCCCGCATCGCCTTGAGCAGAGCTTCCTGCACAGCATCCTCGCCCATCCAGTGCCCAGCGCCCTCGGCTATGACAAGTTTGGATTTCGGCAATCTCTGGTGCAGGCGGTAAGCGGTAATGGGCGGGCAGATCATGTCGTAGCGCCCATTCACCAGAGTGATGGGAATATGGGCGATCTTGTCTGTATCCCGCAGCAGCTGCCCCTCTTCCATAAAGCAGCCATTGGCAAGATAGTAGTTCTCCAGAAGCGACATGGAAAAACCCTCTTCCGAGCCCTCGGTTCCAAACACGCTGTCCAGCCACACGTCAGACACCTCGAGCGATGCGATCTTCACCTCGTACTTGACCCAGGCATTGCTGATTCTCATCCGCTCCGCCGAGTCGGCACTTTGGAGCAGCTCCACGAAATAGTCCGCTAAAGGGCGCCTCTTTGGGTCGGGCAGCATTCCAAGCAGTTTGTCGTATGCATCGGGGAAGAACTTGCGGGTTCCACCGTGATAGTAGTGATCCAGCTCTTCCTGGGTGCAGCAGAACACGCCGCGCAGCAACATCCCGGCAACGTTCTCCGGATAAGTTTCAGAGTAAGCTAAAGCCAGCGTTGCGCCCCACGAGCCCCCCAGGATGATGATCTGCCCCACTTTTAGGTGCTCTCGCAGCCGCTCGATGTCCTCGACTAAGTTCTGAGTGGTGTTTTCTTCAAGCTCTGCATAGGGAGTGGACTTGCCGCACCCGCGCTGATCGTGCAGCACGATGAGAAACTTGTCTGGATTGCAGAATCGACGCATGAAAGGCGACGACTCGCTTCCCGGCCCGCCGTGGAGCACAAAAACCGGTTTGCCTTCCGGATTTCCAGAAAGCTCATAATAGATCTGGTGTATGTCGGAAACCTGGAGAAAACCGGTTTCGAACGGCTCGATCTCCGGCCAGAGTTCTATCTCGTCTTCGGAGTCTACACTGGCACAAGCCAGAAGGAATCCAGAGATAGCGAGCAAAAACGCCAAAATCAGATACAGACCTCTGTTCATCTGTGACTCTCCTTTTCCACACTCACGCACCTCGCAATTTACTACACGCCACTTGACGTTGTATGCAACCCAACCCTTCATCCAGCGACTGCATTGGCTATGCCAGCAGCTACTCCAAGTACCACTGCCGCGCCAGTCAGAACGCCGCCGGGATACGATCCAAACCTCAATCCCATGTGCCAGTTTGCCCCGTTCAGGCGGTCAGTCTCCATCAAGCGTAAGTAATCGAGCCCAACGTAGAAGGCAATCCAGTCCTTATAGCTCAGTCCCACATCCCCGGCGAATTCCGGAAGCCTCTCTCCGTATGAATCGCCCCATATTATCAGGCCGGTCGAGACATTGGCGCTGAGTCCGTGATCTAACCACCGCCGCAGTCTCACCTTCAACCCACCGCGGAAGTCGGAATACCTTTCGTCGAAGACAACATAATTGGCAGCCCTAAGAGCATACTGCTCATTGAGATTGAACATGATGCCCTGCTCAAAGGTGAAATGGCCCCCGTTAGGAAAGCTCAGTTTGCCAATCTTATGCCCTATTCCAACCTCCGTTATGAAGAATGATTTGCACTTCGGCGCCGGACTTCCCCTGAAACACATCTTTGCATGCACCAACCTGAAGCTAGCAAGAACAAAGACAATTAGCAGCGCATTTTTGAACACGTGTCTCATATCGAATACCTCCAAAGGGCGGGTGATCTGGGCGTCGGCGGGGCCGGGCCTATCATCGCACTCGACCACCTGCAATCCAAGCGAAGTAATGCCCGCGGCGATCTGCCGTGTGGGGTTTGGTTTTCACGCTTTTCTCGATATACTCAGAATCGTCGGTGGTTTATTCAAGATATACCAGGTTTGGCAAGTTCTCTCGCAAAGGAGGACAGACCGGGCTAGATTGCCCCCCGCCTATAGCTCGCCGATCGGCAGCTCAAACAGCAAGCCGCCCTCCGCCAGGAAACCGGGTGAAAACGGGTAAAGGTCTTGCTTTCTGCCGGTCAGAAAGTTGTAGCGGCCGGAGAGCTGGACGCCTATGTTCCGGTAAATCCGTAGTACATAGCAGAAGCCTGGCTGGAAACTGAAACAGACATAATCGTCGCGAAAGTAGTATGTCGAGACCTCAAACTCAGCCTTCTTGAAGCAAACGCCGGCAGACAGACCTCCCAGGAAGTAGACGGACTCTTCACCGAAAATCTTCCTCTGAAAGCGGACCGAAAGGGTGGTCAGCCGAAAGTCGAGCAATCGACCGGATACGGGAATCTCGGAGTACGGCTCTTTTAGCTTGCTCTTCACGGAAAAGGACGACAGGCCAATGCCGAAACGATAAGCCCTCTTGGTCTTGAGGATGCTGTGAAGGTAAAACTCGAAACCATAAGATGGTTTCTGGTTCAGGGCCACAAAATCGGGAATGTAATTCCTATCCTCTCTTACCTTCTGGTGCTCCGCGATGCGCAGCACCAGGGACTGGGCAGACGCGGGAGTGGCTGTCACAAGTGCGAGAACTGTGGCAGCCAGCAATGACCATCCCACCAGACGAACTCCATCCGGAAGCTTTCGCCTTCGCAAAAGAAACATGGCTCGCTCACTTTCTGGGCGCGATAACCAATAGCAAACCTGCCTGAAGATCGAATCCCGACGAGAACGGATGAAAATCCTTCCCGGTCAGGATGTGGTTGAACCGCCCGTTTATCTGGATTCCTACTGTTTTGTAGAGTTTGAAAATGCAATAGACGCCCGGTTGAACGCTGAACCCAAGGCTCAGATTACGGAAGGGATTATAGCGCTCATTCGGCCCGGACCAGTTCCTCCAGCAAGGGCCGGCGGACAGGCCGAGCAACAGGTGGAAGAAGTCCTTCCGGTAGACCCTTCTCTGCAAGCTGAACAGATAGGAAATCAACCGGTAGTCGCAGGTGCTGTCGTTCGAACTCACCGGTTTGCTTGTGGCCCAGAGGGAGAAAGCCTGCAATCCGAGTCGAGTACTTCTGTTGGCACCTAAGATATGGTCGAAATATATCTCCGCTCCGAGTGAGTACCTATAATCAACCGTCCGGTCCGCCAGGCAGGTGGGCTTTGGCGGATCGATGCAGTCGTAAATCCCGCCGCTTAATACTATCGACTGCGCGTGGATCGGGTCGGCCCACGCCAAGCCGAGAACGGCAGCAACAAGCAACCCCCCTGCACGGGGTCGGATTCTAATCAAGATCGATCCCCTGTTTAACGATTTTAGGACCCAGTCAGAAATCTTGTTCTCGGATGTCTCCTAGATCTAATATAGCACATATCCGCTGGCGGTCAAGTCTCTAAGCTTCTGGTGGACGCTATTATCCACGAAAAAACGGCGAGAATAAAAACATCCTCGCCGCGTATCAGCTGATCTTTCCAATCCCCCGGGCTGAAGAAACGCCACTACATCATGTCCTCCGGTGGTAGGATTCCGCGTTTGAAAAGATCATACCATGCCTTGAGCTCAGCGTCGCTGTAAATGCCAAGCGCCTCAGCGATCTTCATAGAGAACTCGATGCTTCCGGCTCCGCCTGCCGTTATTATGCCCCTGTCGCTGGCCGCCATCTCGTCGACATAGAAATCCCCGTCCTTGTAGTCCGGCAATGCCTTTTCGAGGTACTCTCTTGAGTTGCTGGTGTGCCGCGTTCCCTTGAACATCCCAAGCCTGCCCGGAACCAGGGTTGCCGCACAAATGGCGGCGATAGGAACCCGATGCCCATTGAGCTTCTTCACCAGTTCATTCAGAGCTTCGGGGTACTCTTCTCGCTCCCAAATTTCGCCGCCGGGAAGAATGAAGATGCAGGCGTTATCCGTTCGCACCTCCGGCAAGGAGATATCCGGAACAACCTTCAAACCGCCCATGGACATGACCGGCTTCTTGGAGAACCCGACGCTGACAACCTTTAATTCGTCATGCCCGTTAATCGCACATAGAGCTAGCGCTGGCTCCCAATCAGCGAAGCCGTCGACGACCAGAACGTATGCTACGCGTCTCATCGATTATCTCCACTGCCTGGTGTATTCTCCTGGCTACTTGATCTTCTCCCCCGGGAAATCCTGTCCGGCCTGGTGCAAAACCAGTCCGGTGACGGTTCCGTTGTCATCCAGCACGAAGGTGATCTGTGCATCCACCACCTTGAGGAAGAACTCGGTTTCCGACTTGGGAAATAGCTCTGCCTCGGGTTGGCCGGTCCCCTGGGTGAATATCTTTCCCTCTCGGGTTCTCACTGTGAGATTCAGCCCGATGGGAAGCTTGTACTCGCCCACGTATTTCTCATAGATCGCCGGATCGACATCGGCGATTTCCCACTCGGCCTCTCTCTCCGCCAGAACCTTTTGTGCTTCTTCTGATCCCAGCTTCTCGGCAGGTGTGTCCTTGCCCGGCTTGTGAATGACGTGCCTGATCACCTTTCCGCTCTCATCCCGCACAAACGTAAGCGTGGTCATATGATCATGTTCGAAGTAGAACTTGTCCTCTGCTTCGGGGAATATTTGAAAACGTGGACCGGCGCTGTGCTGCGAGTACAGAATGCTGTCTTCCGGAGTGATGAAACGGTAGGTGCCTTCTTCGATCTGATAGACCCCCTCGTAATCGGCAAAGATGGCAGGGTCGACCTCGATCGGAGTCTTGATGACCGGCAGGTCGTAAGGTTCGCCGAAGACTATAGCGGCCAGCCCGGCGGCCATGTTATCCACCGGGGCCGAATCGTTGTTGCTGAACACCGCGATGCACACCTTATCGTCCACATAGCGATTGAAAGAGGTGTAGAAGCCGAAGATGCCGCCGTTGTGCCAGATATGCTTATGACCGTAGACCTCGTCTATCACCCAGCCGTAACCATAGTTTCCCTTGACAGGCGTGAACATCTTCTCCCGGGAGCTGGTGCTTAGGAGTTTGTCCGTGTAAAGCGCCTGATCCCAGATGAGCATGTCTCCTACCGTGGAGTAGAGCGCACCTGCCGCATACGGCGTGGACATGTGCACGAACTGGGCATTGACCAGCTCGCCCTCTTGATCCTGGCTGTATCCTGCAGCGCGGTTTTTCATTATAACGTCTCGATGGTCGTAGCCCGAGTTCCTCATGCCCAGCGGCCCAAAGATGTTCTCCTGCAGGTAATCTTCATAGCTCTTGCCGGAGACTTTCTCGATTATGGCACCCAGCACCACATAATTGGAGTTGCTGTAGACATACTTCTCCCCCGGCTCAAAATCGAGCGGCTCATCTTTGAATATCCCCATCAGATCTTCGACCGAGGTTGCCTGCGCCGTGTTCTCCATGACGCCAGGCATGCTGGTGTAGCTGGGGATTCCCGATGTGTGGGAAAGCAGATGGTGGATGGTGACTCTGTCTCCGGTTTCCTTCGGATATTCGGGTAGATGTTTGGTTATGGGATCATCCACGCTGAGCAGCCCTTTTTCTTCAAGCTGAAGAACCGCCACGGCGGTAAACTGCTTGGTGATTGAGCCGATTTGGAATATCATCTCCGGCGTGTTGGGCACACCCAGCTCGATGTTGGCCATGCCGTAGCCCTTGGCAAAAAGAACCTTCCCATCTTTGGCCACCAGAGCCGCGCCGTGGTATTTCCAGACATTGTGCGCAGCCGTCAGGTAGTCGTCCAGTTGCTTCTCCAGCTTGGCAGCCTGAGCGTCCGCAAAAAAGGCAAACAGGAGAACTGCAACGACAACGAGAATCAGAATCTTGGCGATCGAGCAATGCTCCGAGACTCTAGCATTTGACACGGGACCTCCCAAAATGGCGTGAAAAAACGGTAAGACCGTCTGTGATCTATCACCCTATCAGACGAGCCAAGCCAGGATTTGTTTCACCGGTTCACACTTTCCGCGCGGTTTTCCGCCAACGGAGTTTACCATTTCTGCATGATCTCGCCAAAGCACTCCAGGCCGCTGTAGAGAACCCCGCCGTAGCCGTGACCTGGCTGCGTCCAGGCTCCCGAAAGGTAAAGATTCTCAATGGGGGTGGAATGTGCCAGCCTGCTCGGGCCGGAGTTGTCTAGGGTCTGATCCCAACCGTATATTGCACCGCGGGTGTTGCCGGTGTAGCGCAGGTTGGTCAGTGGCGTGCCGATCTCCTTGATCTCTATGGCATCCCTGAGTCCTGGCAGCAGCATATCCTCAACCTGATCGATCAGGATATCCGCCATCCGCTCCTTTTCCTTCCGATAGGCCTCCTTCTTACCTTTGAAGTAGTCAGCCTCGAACTTCTTCCAGTGATCATACCCCTGCAAAGCGATGATGTTGACGGTGTTCTTCCCCTCCGGAGAATAGCCCTGGTAAAGGTTGTCGTACAGCGTCAAGCCGAAGCCGCCGTGCACGTCTGCTTCAAGCGCAGCCCGATACTCTTCCTCGGGATCGTATCCGCTGGTGCAGAAGATCTCGGTGTCTTCGATTCCGATTTCGCCGACTAAGTCCTTCTTCAAGCCCAAGAACACCTGGAAGCTGGATAGGCTGACGCTGAACTGGTCCATCCTGGCCAGGTATTCTTTCAGATGTTCCTCCTGGCCCTTGATCATCTTGTGGAATGTATCATAGGCATCGGCGTTTGACACTATCACCTTGCCTTTGTACTCCTTGCCGTCAGCAGCTCTAACACAACAGGCGGCGTGATCTTTCACCACGATTTCCTCTACCCGGGAATTGAGCATCACCTTGCCGCCCCGGTCCTGGATGAACTTCACAAAGGCGTCGCTCATCTTCTGCGATTTGCCCACCGGATAGTAGCCCCCCTGGTAGAGATAGCCTATCACGGGCATGGCATAGTAGTAGCTGGCAAGCTTGGACGGAGGCAGGCCGAAATATCCCCAAAGGGATGAGACGATGGCTTTCAGCTTCGGATTCTTGATGCGGACGTCCATCATCTGCCCCCAGGTCTTGGTGTAGGAATTGAACAGGTGCGGGAACTCGACCGGAAACTTGCTCATGTCCACCTGGCCTCTGGCAGCGGACAGTTTCTGAATGTCGGTGGCCACTCCCGTCATGTCCTCGATCAGTTTCTCTATCCCCTCCTTCTCATCAGGGAAGTATCCCACCAGCATGCTAACGTATCCTGGCAGGTCTCGCTGCGGCACGCGAAGGTCGTGTTCGGGGAAGATAGCCCGGTACAGGTTCTTATGGGGAACAAACTCCACCTCTTCGATTTCAGGGAAACCCGGTATCAGATTGTGTACTCCCTCCCTTTCCCCGACCGCTGTGGAGTGCAGGGAAACATCAAAGACGAAACCGCCAGGCCGCTCGAATGTCGTGGCGTACCCTCCTGGCCGATCATGTTTTTCCAAGACCAGCGGTTTGAATCCCTGACGGGCAAAAGCCGCGGCACAGCTCAACCCACCCAGACCTGAGCCGATGATCACCGCGTCATATTCATTTTCTCCTAACTCTGCACCGGCCCCGGTGGGAAAAAGGCTCCAATCAAGCGCCAGCATGCCGGCGCCTGCCAGCAGGGATCTGATGAAATCCCTTCTCAACATATGTCTGTCGGACATCGCGTACCCTCCTCTGTTTATTGCTTGTGTTTCAGCTTATAAGTATTTGGTTCACCCTTGTCGCTTCGACGATCCAAAGATGCACGGCCTCAATCAACAGCCGATTCTTCACGCGCGTGAAGGTTTTCGTCCCTTGATCACGTAAGCGTGACCAGCACCGCAGGCGAAATACTCGCCCGCGTCGATCTGCTCTCGGAAGACGCGCAGATTCCTGTCAGCTAACTCCCGATAGCGCCGGTACTCTTCGGCGCCTCCGCCTCCTGCCAGAAACTCCGTCTTTTCCCGATCTATCCATGCTGTGCGCCTCTCTTCGTCCAGCCACTGTTTCTTCACGTGTTCCAGGGCATACTGCTGGAGAGGGCCTTCATACGGCGGCTCCAGGTAATGGACCTTGTCGTTGCACCTGATGCCGATTTCGGTAAGACCGAGCTCTTTCATCATGTGGGGTACCTTGACCCCCAGGCTGCCATCTCCCTGGCCCAACTTGATCCTCCCTTTGTTGCAGACTAACGCCACCTTGGCGAATAGAAGCTGTTCCTCTACGTCCAGTTCCGGCAGCGACCAGTTGTACTTCACCAGCATGGTAGAAAGATTGTCGGGCTCGCTGCAGGTGATCAATCCCCCCGGTTTGGTCACGCGGATCATCTCGGATAGGGCCAGCTCTGGTTTTTCCAGGTGCACTAGAAGAACCTGACACATGACCCAGTCGGCGAAATCGTCGGGAAAAGGCAGCTTATATGCATTGCCTGTGAGAAAGCGCGTCTCCCCGTCTATTGCCCATTCCTCCGCCCCCTTCTCCGCGTCTCTGACCAGCTCGGGGGAGATATCTACGCCGAAGTAACGTCCGCCTTTGCCGAAATAGGGCCAGTAGGTTTCACCCAGGCAACCCAATCCGCACCCCACGTCGACTGTCGTCATCCCCTGCCATGAGCCCAGCCATGCAGCCAGCTTATCCAAAGTGTCCTGGAGCCACATGGATTTGCGCTGGTAGATAAGCATCTCCTTCCAGCACTTCTCCGACCAGTCTATTCTTTTCCTTTCCCCATTCATGGAATTTCCCTCCGGCTTTCTCTTTGATTATAGCGAAGTGTAGGTCGAAAGGCGAGTGTTTTTTCACCCTCTTTGCTGAGCAGCGGTGGGACGCACCTGTTGCAGCGGGTGCCGACAAATATGTAGGCGGGGGAACAAGACGCTTTTGTGCCGA
>CAYFQZ010000570.1:0-2373 GCA_964345305.1 uncultured Ignavibacteria bacterium
AGCTTCATATCCGGCAGGCTCATCTGGGCCATCACCGATCCGTCCACGAATTCGACCATGGAATGGATTATGGATTGGGGATGTATCAGCACCTTGATGCGATCCGCCGCGATTCCGAAAAGCCAGTGCGCCTCGATGACCTCCAGACCTTTGTTCATCAGGGTGGCGGAATCGATGGTGATCTTCCTTCCCATGTCCCAGGTGGGATGCGATAGAGCCTCACCCACCGTTATTTGCTGCAAATTCTGCCTATTCAAGAATGGACCGCCGGAAGCGGTCAGGATCAACCTTTTCACTTCCTCTTTTCTGCCGCCCAGAAGGCACTGTTTTATGGCCGAATGCTCGCTGTCGATGGGCAAGACCTCTGCACCGGTCTCTTTTGCTTTTTGCATCAGCAGCTCGCCGGCCATCACCAGCGACTCTTTGTTGGCGATGGCCAGCGTCTTCCCGGCTGCCACCACCTCCAGGCTGGGAAGTAGCCCGATCGAGCCCACCAGAGCGTTTATCACCAGATGAACCTCAGGATGCGAGCACAGCCTTTTCAAACCGTCGATGCCGCAATTTATTTCTACGTCGCAACTTGCGGGGAAGTTCCGACAGGCCTGTTGATTGTAGATCGCCGCCATCTTAGGACGAAATCGCCTGATCTGCTCTTCCAGCAGCCTGGTGTTCTTGTTGGCAGAAAGCCCGAAGACCGAGAACCTCTCCTTGAAGTTGGACAGAACCTCAAGGGCATTCCGCCCGATCGAGCCGGTTGAACCCAGAATTACAACGTTTTTCAACGACATCTCTCCTTTGATTCCAATATAAGGCCGCCCCGGAACTCGTGCAAGTCTTATTTGTCCTCAAGAACCCCCGCGTGAGCACTGAAACCCATACAGACTGTGTGCTGACTCACCATCAACCATACGTCTTTACGGCATCTTTTGAACGAAGAAAAGAAGGGTTATTCGATCCTCCTAGCCCGGTCTCAGTATAGTCTCCCAGCCTCGTTCTGCCATCTGGCCCGGCGATCGATTCGCCAGTTCTTGCTTCGCCCAGAATGTGCTTGATAAACTCGTGATTTTCCGGTATTATGATTGGCGAGACATGAAAGGAGCGTACATGGGTCGAAAAAGGAGGATCGGGGTTCTGACCGCAGGTGGGGATTGCCCGGGACTAAATCCTGCCATCCGGGCCGTGACCAAAACCGCCCTGCTCCATCACGACGCCGAGGTAATCGGCATAAAGGACGGCTTCGAGGGTCTGATAGAGAACCGGACCAGAAGACTCGTGTGGGAGGACGTCTCCGGGATACTGACCCTGGGAGGGACCATCCTGGGGACCACCAATCGGGCCAACCCATTTGCCTATGGCGATGAGAAGGAGGATGTCTCAGGGAAGGCGCTGCAGAACTTCCAAAAGTTGAAGTTGGATGCTTTGGTCTGTATCGGCGGAGACGGAACCCTCAATATAGCTCACCGGCTCCAGCAGCTTGGGGTCCCGGTTGTAGGAATACCCAAGACCATAGACAACGACCTAGAGGAGACCGACTACACCATTGGCTTCGATTCGGCGGTTTCTGTGGCTGCCGGGTCAATTGACATGATTCACTCCACTGCTGAATCGCACCACCGGGTGATGATCGTCGAGGTGATGGGAAGGTACGTCGGTTGGCTGGCGCTCTATGCCGGGGTGGCCGGAGGAGGTGACGTCATCCTCATTCCAGAGATCCCCTTCGACATGGAAAAGGTCTGCCAGGAGCTTCGCAGACGAAGCAAAATCGGGAAGAGATTCAGCATCGTGGTGGTAGCCGAAGGGGTCAAGCTGGGCGGAGCCGAATTGGTGATCAAGAGAAAGGTGAAAGGAAGCACCGACCCTATAAGGCTGGGCGGGGTCAGCTACCGGATTGCCGAGCAAATCGAGAACCTCACCGGCCTGGAGACCAGAGTGACCGTCCTGGGCCATCTGCAGAGAGGAGGAAAGCCTACTCCTTTCGATCGCGTGCTGGCCACGCAATTCGGCAAAATGGCGGTCGACTTAGTCGGCGGCGGCAAGTTCGGCTACATGGGTTCAATCAAAGGGAACAAGATCACCTCGGTTCCTATCCGGTCCGCGGTCGCCAAACAGAAGACGGTTACGCCCGATCTGCCGCTGATTAAGGCGGCCAAGGCCGTGGGAACCTGCTTTGGAGATTGAATCTCAAAAATCACCGCAATCCTGAATTTTGAGATTGAAATTAGCATCAGAAGTAATATATTTCTTGCGACCGCTGAATGCGCGCTTTCCAGATTCGTCGAGCCATTTCGAGCCGTATGAATCGGGCGCAGATGCATGCGGGCATTTTCACCCCTGTGGTATCAGGAAAAAGGGAAACGCCATTTGATGAATAAG
>CAYFQZ010000571.1:0-3424 GCA_964345305.1 uncultured Ignavibacteria bacterium
TTTGAACAGATAGTTGAGCAGATAGATCACGTCGCCCAAATCCACCACCCCATTGCAAGTGGCATCTCCGGCTTCCATAGGACAGGGAGGAATGTCACCTTTGAACAGATAGTTCAGCAAATAAACGATGTCACCCAGATCGATTACCTGGTCTGAATTTGCATCTCCGCGCCTGATCTTGGCCGCATGAACAAAGCCTGCTTCTATCACCAGGGTGTCGGCCTGGGAGATGCCGATGGCCGAGGGCTGTCCTCCGGAGCTAACCGGCATCTTGTAATTACCAGACTCAGATTGTCCCCCAAAGCTGTCCAGGACGTCAGTTACCAGTTGGTATCCCTGGCGAGAAGGGGCCAGTGGCGCTCTTTGCGGAACGCTGGCGGGCGCTGGCTTGATCTGGGCGGCCGCTTTCTGCTTGACCTTCCCGGGCTGAATCTGCCTGTCCGATTCGGCGTGCACCACCAGCGTTGCCAGGAACGCTGCCGCCACGAGGAATATTGTTGCAAATGTGCGCATTTTCATTTCTGCTTTCTCCTTTCTCGGAACAAGGATGAAACCTGAGGTTCGTCCCCTATCTCAACTCTGTTTGTTTCTCCATCCTTTCTTGTTCCATTCTGGCTCTTTCGACTTCCTGTTCCGCCAGATGTCTTTCCTGTTCCGCGGCTACCTCCTCGGGGGTCGGCCCTCCCATTTTAGCGAGCCGGATGTTCTCATATCCCTTTCTCTTGGCTACCACTCTGTAATCAAAGGTGGCATTACTGCTGATGTCTTCGCCCACAATATCAAAGCCTGTAATTCCCTTATGCACGACCACATTCATCGGCTCTCCTGAAGTGAGCTGGATGAAGACTTTCATCGGGTACTGACTATTTAAGGTTACTGTCTCTAAGAACAAGGGGTCAAGATCAATATGAGCTCTGCCATTTACCAATTGTCCTTCTCCGAAGTCTTCAAACCACACTTCCGGAGATTCCTGAGAGTAGAGCAGACAATATTCTCCATTGTCAAGTTTGACTGCAGCACTCTTTGCACCAAGGACAACCAGGCTATCGGTTATCCTGACTTTACCTTCGAAATAACCAGCGTGGTTCCTCCCACCAGGTGCGGAGGCGTAAACTCCATACTTGGGTCCGGAGCCGTACGTAGTAGTCGCCTTAAAATAACCAGCGTAAACAGCACCTGAAGAAGTGTTTGCAGCAGACCCATAGCAACCATAGGTGGAACTTGAAGAACTACCTTCACTTGTCGATTTGGAACCATAGTGCGTTCCTGTCCCGTTATCTGTGGCAAAGAAATATCCACCATATTCTGTTCCTGTGGAAAGATTTTTAGCAGCGCTCAGGACTCCATAAACAGGATCTGGTGTTGTGGCATTGACGTATGCATCCACCCCAGTATAGTAACCGGAACCAGAACCCCAAGCACTGAAATATCCGCCTGTAGCAGTACCTGAGCCCTCATTAATCGCTTGACCGGTGAGACCATAAGAGGGACTGGAAGAACCATAGGCAAGTCCGCTAACCCCAAAATGACTTCCTGTTCCAAAAGAATCGGCCTTGAAAAAACCACCATAGGCAAGACCTGAAGAGCTATTTTTCGCATATCCTGTAACGCCAAAAACCTCGCCTGCGCTACTTCCCGAAGCTTTACCCAGAAAAGCTGAACCTGTCGTGGCAACGACACTATCGGGCCCCTGCACGTTCACAAACCTATCATCGCAATCTTCGCAGTTCACGCCGCCCCCGTCTGTGGCACCTGCCCGGTAAGCGTAAGCCACGCTGACCATCGGCTTGAGCGGTTCCATCTCCGGGTCGGATTCCACCTGCACACCCAGATATTTGACAGTTCCATCAAAGACCGTATCCCCCCCGGGTATGTGGTTCACGCTCCCCAGAAGAACGGAAAACACTCCCTCTTTTACCACAACTTCCGTCTGTGTCTCGGCCCACTCCACTGCGGTGCCGAAGCTGTCCGCATAGATGGTAAAGGTCATCTGGACCGTGTCGTTAAGGCAGCCGCCTGAGGCGCCAGTCAGCTTGCCTTGGTAGCTCATCACGGTGGGAACCTGGGCAGACGACACGGCAGCCAAAAGGAACATCACTGTTCCCATTACCACAAAAACTAAGCTTTTGCGCAGCATGACGCTACTCCTTTGGTTTGTCCGCCTATGGCGGAAAGGTTAACCCTTCAGTGAACAAAAGCGCCCCTCTTTTGCGGGGAGATGGGTCTTACAGTCTAAAGCTCACCCATGTATCCCGGCCGTCTGAATCTTGTGGCGCATCGCTTTTTTGCCTGGGACCTCCTTGTAAAAGGGTTTGATCGTTCAACATCATCTGTCAGATTCGCTTCGGCTCATACGGGGTGGGCGCAAAGACGAAGATTTTTTGTCTGGTTTCGCTCGGGTCTTTGAAGTCCTGCGTGATGAATGGGCAGCTATAGCTACTTATTTTTAGTATCCTACCAAACGCCAGGGCCAGGGATAGGCTTCGCAGACCCAGAGATGATTCTGACAAGACATGTACCCACTGGCCGATTGAATCGGCCATCTGGTCCTGTGAGACTAGAATATGTACGATTCAGTTATAAGATAAAATACTACCCAAGAAAGTCAAGAGGAAAAAGACCTCAGCCCATCGGCAGGGTCCCTGTCCGTTTGTGGGAGAGAGCAGGGTCGAAGATCCGACCCTTCGATGGGCTCAGGGTGGTGAGTCTTCGACCCTGACCTCAAGCAGACGGTTGCCTGTTTGGGCAGACCGCAGGGCGAAGTCCAACCACCAGAGGCGGAGGCGGGGGTGATGAGCAATTGCCCCCTCTGCTTAGTCCTCTCCCCCCAGAGCAGGGGAGTAAGCTTTAGGCCCATCTACCTTCTCTTGTTTCACCTCATCCTGACCTTCTACTCAGAGGGGAGAAGGAAACATCCCCTTGCGCCCGAGAGTGAGTTTCTTCTCCCCTTCGGGAGAGGGCTAAGGTGAGGGGGCAAGTGAGAGACTACCTGCCGCCCGGAACGGCAATCTCATCCGCCTTGTTCCCTTTGGTGGGAGAGAGGAGCGGATTCCGTCTCCGCCAAGAAGAGAAAGGACATTGTCGCTTGCGTCAACAACTTGGGGTCGGTCCCGCTTTCAAGAGGCAGGTCGCAGTTCGGATATTCCGAACGACTATCCGACATCTCTGCGAATCTCGGTCGGTTGTCATCGCGAGCCCGAAGGGCGCGGCGATCTCCCTCTCTATGAGATTGCCTCGCCCCACCTTTGACCGGACTCGCAATGACATTCAATCCACTGCATTCGAAACGACCTCAGCAGGCTGGCGGGTCTCCTCCTTTGAACAGATAGTTGAGCAGATAGATCACGTCGCCCAAATCCACCACCCCATTGCAAGTGGCATCTCCGGCTTCCATAGGACAGGGAGGAATGTCACCTTTGAACAG
>CAYFQZ010000572.1:0-3342 GCA_964345305.1 uncultured Ignavibacteria bacterium
GCTGCCCCAGCCAAACCACCGACCCCCGAAACCCCTTGCTTCGGAGCGCGAATCAAAGGAAAGAAAACAACTTTGCTCCCGATCGGGCCTGCTGTTTTCCTGCAAACGTCTATTCGATAGTTAAGGTTCGACGGCTACAGACTGAACCTGTGCTTGAGCTTTAGCAGAAGGATGTCTTTGCCCGATGCGCCAAACAGAGAAGACAAATCTCGACCGGGAGAGAAGTCACCTGGGTCGGATTCATCTACTCGATCCTGTGACCAAACCAAGTAGACAACACTGCCCGGATAGTACTCCCAGCGGAGAACCAGATTTCCGCGCAGGGATTTCCAGTTGTAGTCTGGCTCAAAGCCCAAGTCGAAAGGAAGGAACTCGTAGGAGGCAGGCTTGGCGAGTTCCTTGATCTTGAGATAGTCACCTACGGCAACATATGGTTGAACGTAGAGTTGCACACTCAGGGTCGGGGTGAAGGCCATGTCTGCCCTTAAAGTAAGATCCAATATGTGTTCTTTGAGTTCGCCAAAAAGAGAATGCTCAAAGGTACCATCCGTGTCTAGGTCGATATTGGCCAGCCACTGTGCGTCTGTGAATCTGGTCGTGTAGCCTGTCGAAACGCTGAGCGTGAGAGTCGATGATGGCCTGAGGTGACCGGAAAGCTGGTAGCTATTGCTCCAGGTGCCGGTTTTAGACCACGAGAAAGACAGAGTGGAGCTGCCGTACATTGACTCCCGTGCATCCGTCATAACACCACACCAGACGCCGCTTGCGGCTAGATTCTTCAGGAGTGGGCCTCCCCTAGTGCTTCGGTCGTCCATGCTCGGAAAGGAATGAAAGCCGCCCACAAAGAGAGAGTAGTAGTTCAAAAACGTAATCGTGCTGCTGAGTTGAACTTTCTTGACCAGATTGTCACGATCATAGTTCCAAGCGAACTCCGAGCTAATATCGTTTTGGATTGAGCGGACTATCCACCAAGGTTGGTTTACACGACGCAACTGAACAGAGGGCCTCACCGAGACCAAGTCGTTTCGCATCAGGTAGCCCAGATCGTTTATCTCGAATTCAGGCGAAAGAACGTCGAGTCCCAAGTTTGCCCGAAGATATTCGCCAGCCTCTTTGCCAAAACTAGTCGTCGCTGCATAGCCCTCCTCTCGACCAGTCTTCCCACTGGAACTACTGGCAGCCAGTTGGCCGCTGAAACAGTAAGTGTTTTTCCAAAGCTTGAGGTTCCAGTCAAGTCCGCCGCTGTAAGCCCTGCCTGCTGAGCGACGATTGACCGCGGTGAAGAGCGCCCCTATTGTGGAGTTACCTTCCCATATATCCTGACTCATGCGAGCAACCACGTAATTCGACCACGGCTCGACCAGACGTTCTTTCTTGATTCACATGGAATCGATCTTGGCGTGCTCCTCAGCTGTTACAGCTTCGATAAATCCGATCGCCGTCCCTTTCTCTGTCTTCCCGGTGAGCTTGCCTGCGAACAGGATCGTGGTGAAGTCAGGATACTTGATGACTTGATCTGACGGGGACATCTGGAACTCCCCTGGTCTCTTGCCAACCCTCCTCGAATAGAAGAGCTGAAGAGGCGTGTCAAAGATCGTAGTCCCTTCAGTGAAAAACGGACGCTTCTCCGGATAAAAGGTCTCAAAGGCTGTGAGGTTCAGAATCGACGGGTCGGCTTCCACCTGCCCGAAATCGGGATTCACCGCGGCGTTCAGCACGACATCCGACCTGACATTGTACTTCATGTCGAGACCCATGTCGAAGGACAGATCCCGGCCGTCAGGATTCACCACCGGCTTTTTTGGTTCAAAGGTGGCTCGGTTGACCAAGAATGGGAAGAATTCGAGGGCCGGCTCGGGAGATAGCCCTTCCAGGCCTGCCAAGTGACCCAGGCGCGAGATATAACCGGTTCCTGCTTTAGTCATCAGCTGCCACTGGATTCCCTCTTTTTCTCTAGCTATGTAGCGAGAAACGTTGAAGCCCCACGTGTGATCGCTGCCCTTCGGAAAACGCAGGCTTGAGAACGGTATGCAGAACTCAGCCGTCCAGCCCAGGCTGTCAACAGAAGTGGCCACGTCCCAGATTCCGTCCCAGCTTAAATCGATCTCCACATCCTTGAAACAGTAATAGTCTATCTTGGAGCCTTTCGGATTCACCCTGAACTCATATCCAGTTTGATGGTCATGATAGCTATCTATAGTGATCATGATCCCGTCATCCACACCCAGCCCCTGTAAGTCGTCTCTTCTGCGTTGTTGCGCCTGAATCTTGTCTGGCGCAGAGTCAAAGGCCCTGACCGCCACATAGATGCCTTTGTGATCGTAGATCACCCGGACTGCCGTTCGCTCAGCTGGCACGGCACCTTCATTCGGAGCCTGCTGGATGAAGTCGTCACAGGCATCAACGCTTCTCCAACACGGATCATCCAATTTACCGTCTATCTCCGGGGACCCAGGATCTGCCGGTGAGGCAAGCATCCTCTTCACTGAAGCATCCCCACGCACCGTGTCTTTTGCAGCCTGCCAGGAGTATGCCGTGGAAGGGAACGCCAGGACGAGAATACCGCCAGCGACGATTGCGACCAACATCATCCCGGCAATATGATGTAAGACAGCGGTCCTTTTCGTTCGATCGCTACACTGAAAATTGAAGATCATAAAGGTATCTGTAAAAGTCACATCTCGAATATAACTCCTGGTGGTTTCCATTGCCAATTATCTTTCCATCTTCAATTACAACTATGCGATCGGCGTTACGGACGGTGGAAAGTCTGTGTGCTATGATCAAGGCTGTCCGGTCTTTGAGGAGTTTGTTTAGTGCTTCCTGTATGAGTCTCTCAGACTCGGAATCCACCTCGGACGTGGCCTCATCCAATATAAGTATTGTTGGATTCCTCAGCATCGTCCTAGCAATGGCAAGGCGCTGCCTCTGGCCACCGGAGAGCTTCACTCCTCTTTCGCCGATTTCGGTGTCGTATCCTTGGGGCAACTGCAGAATGAAATCGTGAGCGTTCGCCAACTGTGCAGCTGCTGTGACCTCCTGGTTGGAAGCGTTCCATCTAGCGTATTTTATGTTCTCCGCGACAGTACCCGAGAAGAGGAACACTTCCTGCGCTACTATCCCTATCCGCCCACGCAAAGCCTGAATACTGAGCTCTCTAATGTCTGTGCCGTCCACGTAGATAGCACCCTGCTGTGGCTCATAGAATCTGAGGAGAAGATTAGCCAGAGTTGTCTTGCCCGCTCCAGATCGCCCGACTAAAGCGACCTTCTCGCCCGTCTCTACTTCGAAGTTTATGTCGGCCAGCACAGGCTGGGGTCCGTTGTAGGAGCAGAAGACTCC
>CAYFQZ010000573.1:0-7281 GCA_964345305.1 uncultured Ignavibacteria bacterium
GCTTCTGCGCCTTTTCGTACGCTTCCAGAATGAGTCTGTATTCAAACACCTGCGGCGTTTGCGTCAGCCACAGCTTCGCCCGATCCAGGGTGGTCACTACCGAGTCTCCCTCCCCCCTCTTGACCGTATCCTTGGGCTGAACTGCCAGGATCACCGCCTTCTTTTCCCGACACAGGTTCACCGACTCGGATATTTTCTCGATGGAGATGAAAGGCCTGACCGCATCGTGGATGGCGACTATTGAGGTATTGCCGGGGCAGGCCGTAAGTCCCGAGTACACCGAATCCTGTCTTTCCTTGCCTCCGCTTACGATCTTTGTCGCCTTCTTGAAATTGAATTTGTCGACGATGGCCTGTGAACAGTGGCCCAGGTAGTCCTCAGGCACAACCAGGATTATCTCGTCGATCAAGTCACATGCTTCAAACTTCTGCACGGTGTGCGCCAGAATGGGCCTGTCACCCAACCTCATGAACTGTTTTGGCAGATCCCCCTTGATCCTGGTGCCCAGACCGCCTGCGACTATGATCGCCACCGTCTTCAAGAAGCCTCTCCCCTTTCGGGCCGGATAAATCCAGCCCCCACAAGTTCATCCGTTTAATCTCTTCAATCCATTGACGGCTCCTTCATCCACCGTCCTCCGCAAATACCAACACCCTCTGAATCCAGCGCATCGGTTGTTCTATCCGTTTAACCCGCTTAATCCGTTGACCGATTCTCCGTCCGCCGTCGACCGCAACAACCAACATCCGCTTAATCTGTCCATACGGACGCCCGTCTGGGCGTTTAATCCGTTGATCAATCCGTTTCATCTGTTCACAGTCTCTTCATACTATCAACATGGCATCGCCATAGCTGTAGAACCGATACTTTTCTCTGAGTGCCTCCCGGTATGCCTTGAGGATCAGTTCTTTGGACGCAAATGCCGAAACCAACAGGAGCAAAGTCGAGCGGGGAAGGTGGAAATTGGTGATCAGAGCATCAACTACCTTGAACCTGTAAGGAGGATAGATGAACTTCTTGGTCCATCCCGACTGAGGCCTCATGCCGCCATCATCTATGGCGTCGGCGGCAGTTTCCAGAGCTCTTACCGTGGTGGTACCCACAGCCACAATCCTCTTCCCGCGTCTTCGAACCGAATTAATCGTTTCAGCCGCCGATGAATCTATCTCGAAGTACTCGGAAGCGAGCGTGTGATTCTTGGGATCGTCGACCCGGACTGGCCTGAAGCTGTCCCAGCCCACATGCAGGGTTATGGGTATCCTGTGCACACCCTTGCTTTCGATTCTTGCCAGCAATTCCTCGGTGAAATGAAGCCCGGCCGTGGGAGCAGCCACAGCCCCGGTCTCTTTGGCATAGACGGTCTGATAAGTTATCCTGTCAGCCTCCTCCGGCTCTCTCTTTATGTACGGAGGCAGCGGCACCTTGCCGATCCTTTCCAACGTCTCAAAGAAATCACCCTCCGAGTCTACCTTCGCCCGCCAACTCCCGGATTCGGTACGATCCTTTATCTTGCAGGTCAGGCCGTCCTGCTCAAAGGAAACAAGCGTGTCCTGGCGCATTCTCTTGAACGGCCTGAGTAGCACCTCCCACAGTCCGTCATCCAGTCTCTTCAGGAAGAAAACCTCGACCCGGCGGCCGCTCTCCTCGTTCGTCCCGAAGACCCTGGCCGGAAAAACTTTGGTCTGATTCATGACCAAGCCGTCGCCTTCGTCCAGATGGTCAATCACCTGATGAAAAAAGCGGTGCTCCAATCTGTCGCTCTTTCTGTTCAGCACCAAAAGGCGGGAGCGATCACGGATCTTGGCCGGATAGTATGCTATCAGCTCCCTGGGCAGGGGATAGTCGAAATCTTTCAGCGATAAGCTCATTTCCTGAACCACTTGAAAAAGGCGGTGAGAAGCAGCGAAAGGACGACGCTCACGACAATGCAGGTGGCCAGCGGGAAGCGGAATTCAACATTGTGCCTTCGAACGTGGATGTCACCGGGCAGTTTCGCCAAGAAACCGGCCTTGCCGAAAAGAATAAAGATGACGCCCAGAATAATCAGTATGATTCCGAAGACGATGAGCAGTTTTCCAAACGAACCATACATCGCAACCACGTTGGCCGCGCGGTCGGCTTATGAGCCCAAGCCTCAGGCCTTCTTCAGATTCTCCGCCTTGGTTTTGTTCTGGTATCTTTCTCTTTCACTAAAGATGCAGCCGCAGTATTTCTGGCTGTAAAGCTGCAAGCTTCTGGCCTGGTTCTTTCCCTCGTAGAACCCCGGACGAAAATCCTGGTAAAGGAATCTGACTCCCAGGTCTCCCCCGATCTTCTCGCCTATCTCCCTGATCAATTCATGCTTCTGATGGGGACTGATCAAGAGGGTGGTGGTGAAGCCATCGAACTTGTGCTCTTTGGCAAAGTTGGCCGCCTTTATCAGCCTTATCTTATAACAGAAGCCACATCGATTTGCAACGTCCTGAGTCGCCGCTTTCAGGAACTTCTCCAGATCATAGGAGTCATGGTAAAACATCGGAAAGGACCTTTTCTGTTCCAGTGACTTCAGCGCCTCCAGCCTTCTTTGGTATTCGGTGTAAGGATGGATGTTGGGATTGTACCAATACCCGAAGACCTCATGTCCGCTCTCAGAGAGCGCCTCCAGCGGATGGATTGCGCAGTTAGCACAGCAAACATGCAGAAGTATCTTCATTATATCGAGCTCCCAGAATCAGGCGATTCGGGCGAACTTGAATGCTCGCCCCTACAGTTGTTCAGTGCTGAATGGACCGTCGGCATCTCTCGCATTACAGCAACCTCTCCTGCGCTCCCTTTTCCCTGTCTATTCCCAGATGCTTATAAGCCAACTCGGTTGCGGTCCTGCCTCGCGGCGTGCGGTTCAAGAGCCCCTCCTGGATCAGAAACGGCTCGTAGATTTCCTCGATGGTCTCTCCCTCTTCCCCCACAGCCACGGCCAGGGTATTGATCCCCACCGGACCGCCCTTAAACTTGTGGATGATCACCTCCATTATCTTCTTGTCCATGTCATCCAGGCCCAGCTCGTCCACGTCCAGCATCAAAAGGGCGTCACGAGCGACCTGCCGATCTATGTCTCCTTTCGCTTTAACCTCGGCATAGTCTCTCACCCTGCGAAGCAGCCGATTGGCAACGCGCGGAGTGCCCCTGGATCTTTTCGCGATCTCCAGGGCCCCCTCCTCGTCGATCTGCACGTTCAGGATTCTGGCCGATCTCAGAACGATCTTGAACAAATCCTCCGGCTGATAGAAATCCAGCCTTCCCACCACTCCGAATCTTGCCCGCAGAGGTGAGGTCAAAAGCCCCGCCCGGGTGGTAGCTCCCACCAGGGTGAAGGGCTGCAGATCGATCTTCACCGACCTGGCGGAGGGCCCTCTTTCTATCATTATGTCTATTTTGAAATCCTCCATGGCGGGATAAAGATATTCCTCCACCACATGGTTCAGCCGATGAATCTCGTCGATAAACAAAACTTCCCTGGGGCTCAGATTGGTGAGCAGGCCGGCCAAATCCGCGGGCCGCTCCATCACCGGCCCGGAGGTGGACTTTATGCTCGCCTCCAGCTCCTTGGCGATTATGTGCGCCAGTGTGGTTTTGCCCAATCCAGGGGGACCGTAGAAAAGAACGTGATCTAAAGACTCTCCCCTCTTTTTGGCCGCCTGGATGAACACCTCCAGGTTTTCCTTGATCCTCTCCTGACCCACAAACTCACCCAACCTGGTAGGTCTCAGGGTGAGATCGTATTCCAGTTCATCTTCCAGTCTGTCCGGGACTGTGATCCTCTGCGGCAACTTCCTTCTCTCCCTTCAGGCAATCTATCTATGCGGCTACCTTTTCTTTTCTATGGCGACAGTCGCGAGCCGGTAGGATCACCGAGCGTATTTCAGCGCTCTTTTTATCAACTCCTCTACGGGCTGCGCTTCTTTTTCCTCCTTAACTACCCGCTCTAACGCCCTTTTTGCATCAGGCTTTGTGTATCCCAGCGACACCAGGGCCAGAAGTGCTTCCTCATGCGCCGGATAGAGGGTTGGCTCTTCCTCCTCCGGCTCTCTCTTTTCGCCCAGGTACAGTTTGCCCAGTTTCTCCTTCAATTCCACGATCAACCGTTGCGCGGTCTTTTTGCCCACGCCCGAGATGGCCGTCAGAACATCCAGATCTTCCTTAAGCACCGATCTCTGGAATTCTTCCACCGGAACACAGGAGAGTATACTCAAAGCCAGCTTGGGCCCCACCCCGTTCACGTTAATCAGCAGCTCAAACAGCTCTTTCTCCGGCTTGGTGGAAAATCCGAAGAGCTTGAGCTCATCCTCCCGAACCTGCTGACAGGTTAACACCCGGACCGTCTGCCCGGCCTCCCCCAGGTTGCTGTAAGTCGAAACCGGGATGTCTATTGAATAGCCCACCCCGTTCACTTCCAGGATTAGGTGAGTGGGGTTCTTCTCGATCAGCTTTCCTTCCAGGTAGGCGATCAAATATGTGACCTCGAAAAAGGAATTCCCGGTGACCAGAACCTGCTGTGAGCTAGGTTCCGGTATCACATGCTCAGGCAGAAACCAGATTGCTACGTCTGATCCTCTGGGCATGACACAAAGCCACGGCGAGCGCATCGGCAGCATCCAGCGGCTGGGGCAACTCCTTCAGCTTAAGCAGCTTCTTCACCATGTATTGAACCTGGACCTTGGACGCGCTCCCGGTTCCCACCACAGCAGACTTCACCTCTTTCGGTGAGTACTCGCCTATGGGTATACTGGACTTGGCAGCTGCCAGAATCGCCGCTCCCCGTGCTTGCCCCATTATCAAAGCGGACCTGGCGTTCTTGCTGTAAAAGGTCTGTTCGATGGCAAAGTGATCAGGGCAGCTCTTCTCTATGATCTTCATCAATCCTTCGAATATTTGTTTCAACTTGTCCGGCAGCGAGGCACTTGCGCAAGGCTGGATGATTCCGCTTTCAATCAGAGTATCATTCGGACCGTCGGAGCGCACCAGGCCGTATCCGGTAACGTTGCTGCCCGGATCCACCCCCAGAATAATCAATCCATCCTTTCTTGACATCTCACCATGAACAATGAACTATGAACTATGAACCATGAACCGATTTCACGCGCTCATCTTCTCCATGATCTCGGTGGCGATATCGAAGTTGGCATAGACCTTCTGCACGTCGTCGTGATCTTCCAGATCCTCCATCAGCTTTAGCATCTGCTCTGCCTGCTTGCCCTCCAGTTTGATGGTGGTTTGGGGAATCATGGTCTGCTCGGCCTGAGCGACAGGGATGCTTTTCTCACTTAAGGCCTTCCTGACCGCATCGAATCTCTCAAAGGGTGTTACGATCTCGAAGTAATCCTCTTCAGCCGTCATGTCCAGGGCTCCGGCCTCCAGCGCAACCTCCATCAGTTGATCCTCATCCGATCTGGCCCTCTCTACCTGAACGATGCCCCTCCTTTCGAACATCCATCCCACGCAGCCTACTTCGCCCAGGTTTCCTCCATGCCTGGTGAAAATGTGCCGAATTTCGGAGACGGCGCGATTCTTGTTGTCGGTTAAGGTCTCCACCAACACTGCCACTCCGCCGGGACCGTAACCTTCGTAGCTGACCTGATCATACGAGACACCGGGAAGCTCACCGGTGCCTTTTTTTATGGCTTTGTCGATATTGGCCGCCGGCATGTTCGCCGCCTTGGCAGCCTGAATGGCGCTTCTCAAGCGCGGGTTCCCCTCCCTGTCTCCTCCTCCTTCTCTCGCGGCCACGGTAAGCTCCTTGATCAGCTTGGTGAATATCTTTCCCCGTGCCGCGTCGGCCTTGCCTTTCTTGCGTTTGATCGTGCTCCATTTAGAGTGTCCGGACATGCCTACCTCCTTTGATCACGTTTCCTGCCCCTGTCAACCACTTAAATCCCCTCTAGCAATCGACTCATCACGATGCCTAAGCCAAAACAAGATGGCTCGCTACTTGAGCTAAATTAACACCCTCCCTGATAAAACGCAACAGAAATTTGGACCGTGCGGACGCACCCAAGGCTCGACGGACGTGGGATGATCACACCAAGCCGAACGAGTACGAAGTTGCTCTTTCTGTGTAGTTGCTCGATTCATCGAGCCAACAGGCTCCCCGTCCCCCTACTTCACCCAGGACAGTCAGCTTGTCGAACTGAGAATTGGGCAGCTACGAAAGACAAACCTGCCGACATCTTGCGAAGGAAAAGCCCTCGGTCAAAAAAGCTTGATTTTGACAAAAAAGGTCTGTTATTATCAAGTGCGGGAAGGAATCTTCTCTGTCATAAAGGAGGCGCAAGTGAGAATATTCATAACCGGAGCCACAGGCTTCATCGGAACTCACCTGGTCAGACGTTTGGCCCAAACCGAGCACGAGCTGGTCTGCTTGGCCAGGAAGACCAGCAAGGTTGACGAGCTTCAGCGACTCGGCATCCCGATTGTCACCGGTGACGTGACTGATAAGAACTCTGTGCTTGAAGGCATGAGAGGCTGCCAGTGGGTGATCAACCTGGCTAACCTCTACTCCTTCTGGGAGCCTGACAGGCAAATCTTCACCGACATCAACGTGACCGGCACCAAGAACGTGATGGAATGCGCTCTTCAGACCGGGGTCTCTAAGGTGGTGCACGTAAGCACGTGTGGAATTTACGGCAAGCCGGCGGAGTGTCCCTTCTGCGAGGACAGCCCGGTAGGCCCCCAGCGCTTCAGTGAGTATTTCCGAACCAAGTACGAGGGTGATCTGATCGCCTGGGAACTGCACGAGAAAAAGGGACTGCCACTGCTCATGATATATCCGCTGGCCGTTTTGGGTCCCGGTGATCCCAAGGCCACCGGCCGCTACATTCAGGATCTGATCAATCGTCGTGTGCCAGCCAGAGTCTTGGAGGACTCCATCTTCACCTTCGTGCACGTGAGGGACGTAGCCGAGGCCATCCTCAGGGCAGCGGAGAAGGAAGACAGCATCGGTGAGAAATACCTGGTGGGCAAGTACCAGTTCACCTGGGGAGAGATCAACCGCATGATCAGTGAAATCTCCGGGGTGCCGCTGCCAAAGATGCGTCTTCCCGACTTTATGACGTTGTTCAACGCCAGGTTTCTGACACTGGTAGCCAACGTAATAAAGAAGCCTCCCTTGTGGGGCATGGCCATTGATCAAATTAGAACCATGAAAGAAGGCGTCCAGGTCGACGGGAGCAAGGCGGAAAGGGAACTGGGAATAAGCTATACGCCCATCCGCGTTGCCCTGGAGGAGGCCATCGCGTCCCACCGGAT
>CAYFQZ010000574.1:0-5173 GCA_964345305.1 uncultured Ignavibacteria bacterium
AAGGTGCAGAGAAGCGTTACGTAAGGTGGAAAGGTGTACGCGAAGTCTGCGCCGACATCAGGCGAGAAGAAAGCCATTGAGAACGAGAGCGTGTTCGAGAAGGCATGGACGAAGATAGGAACCCAAAGATTGCCGGTCACCTGAGCTAGATAACCCAGGAACAGTCCAAGTAGAAAGATCCCCGGGAAGGTCCACGGGTCCAAGTGCATAAACGCAAACACGAAGCCCGTGAGGAGAATCCCCTTTTCGGCTCCCATGCGCTTCGAGAAGACTGACTGCAGAAGGCCCCTGAAGGCGAACTCCTCGCAGAATCCTGCCAGCGCGCAGGCAGCGAACAGCCTGAACAAATACTCCGGCCAGCTTTCCGCCACCAGAACCTTGAGCAGAGCCTCCTGCTGTGCCTCGGGTCTGGGCATCAGCTGATGGATGTACCCGGTGATGTCGGAGATTATCAAAAGCAAAAAGACCGTGGCGACCATCACCCAGATCCAGAAACTCAAACCCAGTGCCCGGGGATAAGCCAGAGTCCGGCGGAAGGAGTACCCCGCAGCAGAGAAGAATGACAGAGGCAAAAGCAGAACCAGTGCCTCCGTCAGAATCACCATCAGGTGGAAGCCGAAGAGTGACATGCTGATCCCCGCCACTATCAGCTCGGCGATCAGCAGCAGCACGAAAATGCCCAGGCCATGAACGACGGTCAGCTCTCTGGCTTTGATCTCCTCGGTGGAATTGACTATCATTTTTGAAGTTGAGATTCAGGATCGAGAGAGAGTGAGGTAGATATCTTTCTGTCGAACACCGGTCGGGGTCAATCCCTTCTTTTTGAGCACTGACAGGCGAACGTCGCCGATCTGCGCGGCGAAGAATGCCCTCTGAACATTAGTTGGTAACCGAACAATAGTGTCTCCAGTTGTCCTCCTGCTGGTCAGCTGGCGGTAGTCACACAGGACTTTCGGGCTCGATCCCTCCAATCACTTGAAGATACTCTGCATGTTGATGCAGAACCTGTAGACGGCCGGAGCGTTCTTTCCGGTTACGGGAAAATCCAAACTGAAGCCTATCTTTCCGTGTCTTCGGGGCTTGATTTCACCGACGGAAAAGCGAAGCACCAGACTGAAGACGTCTCCCTGCGGATCTTTTGTCACATTGTTCCACTCGGTGGCTCCCCATCTGGCGTATCTGAGGGTTCCGCCCATTCCGATGTTCTTGAAATTACGCACAAAGCCCACGTCCAGTCCCACCACGTTTCCCAGCTTCTCTTCGACTCGCCTGCCCCCGGTATCCACGTATTCCCTTTTGAATTGGTAGATGAATCGCGTACCCGCGGTCACGAAAGCTTCTTCAGAGACGAAAATGTCTCCTTTGACCGCGAAGTTGAGATCAGTCTGACCGTCTCCCGTCCCGGATTCCTTGGCTATGGAGACCTTGTCGTAGGCCTGACCAGTGGGGAAGGTGATCCCCAGTTCGGTGGCCAGGCCCCAGAAATACCGATCAAAGAGACGATACCTGGCGAAGAGCTGCACGTCTCCAACGTTGGACACGCCCGATTTGACCTTCTTGCTGGTGGCATAGAGCCCGCCGCTGTCGACCTTCTGATCAAGCACCACAGGAATGTAGACCCCTGCGGTGAGCTTGTTGGTCAGTCCGTATTGCAGGCTTCCGGTCAACATGTAGCTGGCCGAATCTCTTCCTCCTGCCGGATAGTCCACCTCCTTGCCCGCCTTGAAATAGCTGCCGTTGAAGAAGTAGACGAATTCGAAAGTGGGATACCAGAAACCTTGCGGCAGCGTGGCGCTGCCCCACTCCAACATGCCCCAGGAAGGCAGCTCCAGCAAGTACTCGTACTCGAATGTGGTCGTTTGTTGCGCTTCCGCCAAAGAGACGATTTCGGGACAGATCACCAGAAGCCCAATCAATGCCAAACACGGGGCTTTTCTCATAGCCTGACACCTCCGTTTTAGGGTTGCCTGCTTTCCTCGGCGTCCGCCGGACCGACCAGCCCTTCCTTTATCGCTCGGCACCTATCAGTACGCGGCGTCCGAAAAGGGGGCGAATCAAAACTCTGCTCGGCGGGACCTTCCGAGTTAAGGCGGCACAGGAGAATCTAATGTATTCCCGAACCGGAGTCAACAGAAAAGCACGGCTCTGATCATCTGCGCAACGCCCGGGCGCTCCTGAATGTCGCCGATCTCGGATGGTGCCCAATTCCTTTAAGTCGCGGAGTCGCAGCCCCAACACGGCTCCGAGTGGTTCTGGAATTTGCCGCTGACGCCAAAATGGGTGCTATCATCCTCTACAACTAGGTGATTATCCCTATTGATAATCTCGAGGATGCTTTTATATTAGGATAGCCTCGAGTGGGGCTAAGGAAGGGAATCATCCGGGTTTGGGGCTGGATTCTCTTCGGCTCAGTTGACTAGTAACTCCATTCAGGCCTGGCAGCGAACTCAACCGGCGAGCGGCAGGTCGTATAAAGCAGAATGGCATATGCCTTCGGCCTGCTTCGCTTGATCCCCGAGTCGAACGCTCAGTCAGAATCCACGTGAGAGCCATTTCCAATCAGGCCTTTCAGGGACGGAGACACCGTTGGCCTGACCAGAATCGGAGTTAGTGATGGCACCAGGCAACTTCTATCAAAGGAGGTGACGCGCCCAAAGAGATAGGTAAACGGATTAGGTTAAACCCCAAGCCAATCAATGGAGAGGAGAAAAAGATGAGATCAAAGCTTTTGATCATTGTCCTTGCCTCCCTTATGCTGCTGTGGTGCAGCATGTGTTGGGGACAGCAAAAGGCATCCGGCATACCGGGAGAGCAGGAGCGAAACATAGAGGTGAAAATCGACAAGACCAAAGTCTCGCCTCACTTCAGACAAATACTTGAGTTGGAGGAAAAAGCAGCAGAGGTTATCCGCGAACTGATGCAGAAGGCTAAGGCTTCTGACCGGCAGCAGATCGCAGAACTGCAGATTGAAGCTGAAAAAATCAAGAGGGAACTGAGGATTGCCGTGCTGCAACTTCGTCTGGAGATAGCCAGAGAAGAAGATGACGCACGGAACACCCAAGAGATAGAGGATGCATTGTACCGGCTTCAAAATCCGGCTCCCATGGCTGAGGATCAAGAGTCAAAGGCCATGAGGGAAGCTCAGCTAAAGGAAAACGGGGAGAAATAGGAGGATGCGAAAATGAGAAAATTGCTGACACTATCGTTGACGGTCCTGTTTCTTCTCTTTTCTCTGGAGCTCTGTTTCGCTCAGATGAGCTCTTCTGAGATCGAAGCCATACAGAAGGCCATCAAGGAAAAGGGGCTGTCATGGACTGCAGGGGAAACCGACATCACCCGGATGACCGACGAGGAGAAGAACGCCATGCTGGGTGCCGACCGGATGGATCCGGCCCTGTCCGGCTCTCCGCGCCCTGAGGTGGCTCAGATGGGAGAGGTGGGCCTGCCCTCTTACTTCAGCTGGGGTAGTCAGGGCGGCTATAACTGGATGACGGGAGTAAAAAACCAGGGAGGTTGCGGCAGTTGCTGGGCCTTCTCCGCCTGTGGAGTCCTGGAATCGAAAAACAGAATCTTCGAGAGCCAGCCCACGCGGGATATAGACATGTCCGAACAGGACATAGTCTCCTGCGGGAAGGGAGACTGCAACAACTGGAACATGCCTGCGACTTTCACCCACCTGGAAACCAACGGCACGCCGGATGAGGCCTGTTTCCCGTACGTTTCGGGCAGCGGCTACGTGCCGCCGTGCGGCAATCACTGTGCCGATTGGCTCTCTCGCGCCTTCTTCGTGGGCTACCACAACTGGCAGGATTCCCCTACCAACACCACCATCAAGAATGAAATCCAGAACTATGGCCCGGTCAGCGCTTTCATAGACGTATACACTGATTTCGACACTTACACGGGAGGTGTATACACCCACACCACGGGGACGTTGAGGGGAGGGCATTTCATCGTCATCTACGGTTGGGACGATGCCAACAACTGCTGGCTCTGCAAGAACTCCTGGGGCACCGGTTGGGGAGAGATCGGGCCTGACGGAACCAGAGGATGGTTCAGGGGCGCCATGGGCGGAGCCAACTGCAATCTGGCCTCACAGGTCTACTGGGCCGACCCGGAGGAGTTGCCAAACGTAACGCACACCACTCCTTCGGGATGGAGCTACTCCGTAGTCCCTCGCAACAACAACACCGCCACCTGGACCTCCTGTCAGGTGAGCCCCACGCTGGATGGAAACACTAGCAACACTTATGTCAACATAGCTTACCAGAACACCGGCCTCTTTATAGCGCGGGATATCATGAACCACGGGTTCATTGACGCCGAATGGTACGCCTACTGGCACTGGTTGGAATGGTTGAACCCGGGCGATCCGTATGGCTTCCTCAACCTGGGGACTCTGAACGTAAAGGGCGGAAGACACACCATCTGCGACAGCCTGGACTGGGACAACACCATCTTCGAGAAGTTCGAGGATGACAACAGCTACACCCGGCAGTTCGTGTGGAGCCCTTACGTCCTGTCGGAGAACACGCCGGTCAACCGATCCGCCCCGCCCTGGCCTGGATATCTCACCTATCCCAATTCGGATGGGTTCCAGTTCACCAGACCCAGCGGGTACGCTTCGGCCGTGGGACTCATCATGCATGGCGCGGACGATGATTACGACCTGTATGTGTACTCCAACTACAGCAGCAGCCTATCAGGCTTCAGCTCTCTCATAAAAGCCTCAACCTGGTGGGATGGTCTGACTGAATATGTGGTAGCAGCGTACACCTCTGACTATCGCACACACTATCCTGCCATCATCAGATACGGCTCTGATCACGATGCCGGGGTGCACATCGACGCCACCAGTTCCGTGGGGAGAGTCTCCAGCCACTTCCCTTCAGTTTGGTCCGCCCAGTCTCTGCCGGCCAACCGGGTGCTTAACGTTTACGAATTGGGCTTGCAGGAAGAAGTCTGCTACATTTTCGATTTGGACAACACGTCAGGCAACGCGGACCTGGGGGTGGCCGTCTACCCCGCCAGAACCGGATTCTACCGAAAGTCGGAGTACAGGCTAATGGGAAATGCCAACGGTGACGGAAGTGACGAGCAGTTCAGGTGGGCGGCGGACACCACGGGCTGGTTCCCGGTAACGGTATTCAAAACCGACTATGCCGACTATCCC
>CAYFQZ010000575.1:0-2164 GCA_964345305.1 uncultured Ignavibacteria bacterium
CTTAAAGAAAAAGAAGAGAATAAAGAAGAAGATGACGGTTTTTTTCAATTTGGGGGGCATCTTTTGCTCCTTTGCATTATTGCATAAATGCTTAAGAGCAAAGGCGGTGCCGCCAACAGGCCAGTTTATCGGACCTGGTCTTCCGAAAGATTGGCGGGGCAAAGAAGTGGCAGGGCGCACACTAACCGACTGGCCTGGAGCAAGTTGCGTGAGCGGGTGGATTGGGCCACCTCACGGCAGCGGGGAGAAACGTTTCTGATTCCTTCGCGGCATATGCAAAGCGATTCGCATTCGTGTGCAATCGGATTCAAGTTCTCCTTTCACCTTGCAGTCTTTCACCAGGATCGTCCGGCAACCGCAGGTGGGGGCAGTCCCCCGCATCGGGCGGGATGTTCCACATGAATTGCCCGTAAGGGAGTGGCGCGATTACGGTCCTCCCTCCTGCTAGTGCTAAGAGGACCTCGCCGACCTCGAGGTAACTACCAATAAGAAAGCGACTATTCCGAAGAACAGGACCACGCTCCCCAATCCGAAGGTTATTCGTAATCCAAGATTCTGCGCCACAATCCCAATGCACAGACCGGCCAGAACCTCCCCTCCCGAACCCACCAGGCTCTGAAATGAAAGCAACGTGGCTCTTTGGGCTGAGGGGATATGCTTGTTATACAGATTGAGGAAAATGGGCTCCTTGAAGCTCACAAACGTCTGAAGGAGGATGAAGCACACCACGGCCAGAATCGGAGAGACGGTCAAAGCTATGACGAGCAGGCTGAGTAAGAACAGGGTTTCAAGGGTGATCAAGAAGGTGATTTCATGTCTGAACCTCTCCGACAACCGGGTCACCCTGTCCACGAAGAGGACGGTGAGAACGGAGGCCACTGCCAGAATCCAGCCAAAATACCGCGCGGCGATAGAAAGTCCCTCATCGAAGTGAACCTGCCAGTATTGAGAGATGGCCTCGAAGGAGAACTCGGAGAAAAGAGATAGCAAAATCAACGCAAGTATCAATCGTGTCCTCCTCAAGATCCCAATGCTCTGCTTAATCGTATCCCGGAGCCTGGCGTATGCCCTGCCCCGAATATTCTCAGATCGATATTCTTCTTTCATCAGCAGAATCAAGAAAACGCTTAACGACAGAAACAACACGGTGAACGGTGCCCACACCAGTTTCATGTTCAACGAAGCCAGGTATCCTCCCGAGATCAACCCCAGGAGGTTGCCCGCGGTTTTGAACCTGGTGCCTTGAGCGAATGCGTATCTCTGCTTGTCCTCTCTTCCTTCGTGCTTCAGCGAGTCGACCAGCCAGGCTTCCAGGGCCCCCGAGCGGAGGGTCTCTCCTAACCCGCCTATGATCTCTGCCGCAATGAAGCCGGCCAAGAAAGGAAAGAATATGAAAATGGCTCCCGAGATCAACGAAACGACGGCGGAAAGGATCACGGAGATTCGTCTTCCACAAATGTCCGCCACCAACCCGGTAGGAATCTCGAAAAGCAGGATGGATGCTTCGAACACCGCGGCCAGAAGGGCTATCTGGAAAAGGTTGATCTGATAATGTCGGAAATACAGGACGTAAACCGGCAGGATGGTTCCGAAGGCGAAGCTGGTCAGAAACCTTGTCGTGGCGTATATCCGTATCTTATCGCTCATCCAGAATCCCATGGTGAAACTTCAAATCCCCCGGAGCAGCCTTATAGTTACGAAGATTTTCAGAAAAGTCAAATGGGAAAAGAGGAGCGGGAGTATCAAGCTCCGCCTGGGCGGGATCTGCTACTTAGGCTCGGTTTGCCTGAAGCCATACGGCCCGGAGGGGCGAACACTACAAGAGGCGCGCCGGGGCAAGATCGGCATGAAGACGCCGGCACCTTCAGCGGCCAGGGCGCCGGCATCCTTTCATAACTGTCAACGGATGAAACAGATTAAACGGAAATCATCCATTGACCTATCTCATTAGAACCATCTTGTTGCTCTGGCTGGAATTTCCCGCCTCCAGCTTGAACAGATAGACCCCGCTGGCCACCTGGCTGCCGCTTTCGTCTTTCCCATCCCAGGTAACCTCTTTCTTTCCCGACGTCTGCTCCTCATTTACCAGTGTTCGCACCTTCTGGCCGAGGATATTAAAGATCTCAAGCCGCACGTGAGAGGCTTTGGGAACGAAGTAACATAT
>CAYFQZ010000576.1:0-3477 GCA_964345305.1 uncultured Ignavibacteria bacterium
CACCGTATAGTCAGATACTTTCCGCATCCGCGCTATTCCTTCCGCTTGAATGTCACCGTCATCTAGGAGCCTCGACGGGAGAAGCTTGTGAACATTTTCACAATTATGAATACGAAAACTCCACAGCCTTGTCAAGAGAAAATTGGACTATTGTGCTGTCCTGATTGGTCGGACAAGGCAAAGCAGGACAAACCGAAGAATGGGGATGCTTTGACCTGAGATTCGGTCTGCGCTGACCGTGGGCTAAAATCATATACCCCCGGGGCGACTCGAACGCCCGACCCACTGCTTAGAAGGCAGATGCTCTCCCCGACTGAGCTACGGGGGCGTGTAATGTCCGCGGTCCGCCGTCGAAAACCCGGCAATGGGTTCTGCTGTGGATGGTGGACTGTGGACGGCAAAGCATCATCTGGTCGGGGTGAGAGGATTTGAACCTCCGACTCCATGGTCCCAAACCATGTGCGCTACCAGACTGCGCCACACCCCGAGCCGTGCTTCAAATATCGGAAGCTGACCGTAATCCGGTTAGCCTCAATAAGTACGCAAAGAATATAAAGCATGCGTGCTTGCTGTCAAGCAAATTGTCTTTAACTCCGCAGATGTCGGCCGAAATGCACCGACGCTCTCGTCTCTTTCCCAATCAGTAGTGGCCCTCGTAGACCAGTAAAGGTCGGGCAGTCAACCGGAAGGAAGAAAAAGGCCGAACCTCAAGAGAGATTCGGCCGGATGGTTTGAGGACAGACGAAGTCTGCGAATCATGGACAGCCCGGCGGCAGGCCTCCCTTGAACAGGTAGTTGAGCAGGTAAATCGCATCGCCGATTTCGACCACACCGTCGCAGTTGGCGTCCCCGACCTCCAGCGGATCGGGCGCAGGGCCTCCCTTGAACAGGTAGTTCAATACGTATACTGCGTCACCTAAGTCTATCAGTCCGTCTCCGTTGGCGTCGCCCCGCTTGAAGACGAAAACGGAGATGGAGACATTGTCACCCATGTCATTAAGATCGGTCACCCTGAGAGTGATAGTGTGCGGGATCACCTCTCCATCCTTCACAATCGCAGAGAGGGTGTTTATGGTAACAATCTCTCCACTTGCCAGGTATCCGTCCACGTCCGAATACCAGTCGAAGGTATAGGGGGTGATGCCGCCGGTGGCAGAGCCGGCGAAAACGATCGCCTCTCCTTCGTCGTACCAACTGCTATCTGGTGGTGCATCAATGGAGCCTTTGGGGGGCAAAGCTCTGGCTGGTACGTAGATCTCGGCCTCGGTGGTGTCATATTCAGTGAGGCACAAACAGGTTAAGGCCCAAACGATCTCCAGTCGATCCTGCACTACATCGGCGCTCTCTTCCCAGTAAGCCAATTCAGCCTCCAGCACGATCAAAGTGTCGAAGACAGGTATGCCACCAATGGTTGCGCCGGAGCCTTCTGTGGCGACAAGCCCCATGGCCTGCTCAACCGTTATCACGCTGACCTCAGGACCGGAAGTAACGTCCCTCCATCCTCCCATAGCCCACCGTTCCAAGCGATTATTATCTCCATAGGTAACGTTAAGCACTGCACCAGGACCTGTCACCTGATACCCACCCGTCGTCTCCCTTCGATAAGCGGCCACAATCGACGTATACATCGAACTATCTTCATCCGCTTTTCCCGTCTCCTTCATAAACCAGCCCAGGTGGGCAAGGCTCACTAGCCAAACGTAGGAGTCGGGAGGCTTCATCATCATTTCGGTCAGAAACCCATTGGCCAAAGTAAAAACCTGCGTCGGCTCGGGGAGGATTGGATCTACCGTTGGCGGGACCATCCACCAACCCGAGTTAAGGTACTGAACGCCACCAGAGGCCTCACTCACTTTGAGTTCCTCCGAACCACATATCATCCAAAGATGTCCGGCTCCGTCTGACTCCACTTGCGTTGTACAACACATCACACCCTCTACGGCACACAGGCGATCAGCGATGTTTTGAATGTAAGCCGAATCCACACTTCTGGGAATGACATAATATTGTACCATGGTTGTTTCTTGGACCGAAGACAGTACAGAGCTTTTGTACTTTATAGGGACCCCTTTTCCAGTTGTGCTGGGAAAAGGCACTAAAGGATCAGACGAGTCGTTCAATCGCTCAGATAAGTATTCCCCTCTTCTCTCTTTTTTCTCTTTGGCCACGGTTTGTATCCAGGGGACGGTAAACGTCCAATAATGGTACCACGGATCCGGCTCAGGGTCCGGGCTCACATAACCTTCTCCCCAAAGGTGGTCGTTAAAATTATCCATCGCTTCTGCAACTACTGCCGCAATACGCCCTCCAGGGTGGGTCTCATCGGCAGCATTGAACCAGGCTTGGGTCATGGTTCGTCCCGCAAGCATCTCCCTCGCCCAGACGTCCCCTAGTGTGTTTGGGTCAAAAAGACGGTAGGGAAAAATGTCGTTGCTTAGAGTCACCCAACCCAGGATAAGGTGGAGGCCGTTGAGGCAGTTGGCCCAATATCGGTGGTCTATCATTGTCTCACAGGCTGAGAATCCCAACCATTCCAGGTCGTCATCGCCCCAAGAATGAGTTTCATCCGCCCATCGCCCTCCTTCTCCAGGCACGAGATGATGGTCGTCGTGCGGCACGCCAAAGAATAACGACCTGCGCAAGAATCCTCCCCAGGTCGGATCGAAGTCAAGCCCACCATGACCGCAGAAATAGGCTAAATCAACCTGGTCGATCTCGTCGTCTTCGTCCCCTCCCAGACCGAAACGCTTGAAATCTTCCTCAAACGCCGAAGCGTTGCCCCACTCAAAAATCCGCCACCAACCCGGTTGTTCTCCCACCGTGTTGTAAAGATCCAAAGCATCATCGTCGCGGCCCAATAAGTCGAGATGCTCTCCCGGGTAATCGTTAACCCACTCCACGCCGACTTCGTAATGAAAGTCATCGTCGTCCTTCTGATGGAAATATGCCTCTATTTCGCCGATCTCGTGCCATTCGGACTCAGTCGAGGCACTCTCTGATGATCGCCATCGGATAGCTTTCACCTTCACCGGCTCGAAGTCGAACGTGTCGTAGCCGACGACTGCCCCCGGAGAATGGGCCTCCGCACGTGTACCCACAGTGTGCCAGGAACCCCAAAGGTCCTTGCATTCCACCTGGTAAGGGCCTGTCCCCCTTAGTGCGATCTTGACCTTGTTTAGCCAGCGAGGTCGTGCTCGAAAGGTCACCTCCAACCATCCCGGTGAATCGCTGTCCTTTGTCACAAAGGTGCCCAACTCACCGTCGATCACTCTGGCCAATCCAAACGGATCGGCTGATTCATGCCCCTTATGGCCATTCTCATCTGCGACGGTCCCGCCCAAGCACAGATTCACCGGCACCAGGGGTGGACCCGGAATGGGGGTCGATATCCTGACATCGTCAGAAGCCAATGCGCGGGCTGACTCTCCCTTTGGGAATGACTGAACCGCCATCATGTCGGTTTCCGGGGTGGGACTG